>CANRJU010000194.1 GCA_947631075.1 uncultured Lachnospiraceae bacterium | reverse complement strand
CCCCAGTACCGGATTTTCCCCTCCTTGATCAGCTCCGCCATCGTTTCCGACACCGTCTCCGGCTCTACATCCGGATCGATTCGGTGCTGATAGTAAAGATCAATGGTGTCTGTACCGAGGCGTTTTAAACTTCCCTCTACGGATTTTCGTATCGTTTCCGGGCGGGAGTCCGTGATCAGACCGTCCGGCGCGTGCTGCACGCCGCACTTTGTGGCAATTACCACCTTATCCCGATAAGGCTTTAACGCCGCCCCCACCAGTTCCTCGTTATAGGCGGTGCTGCCATCCGGCAGAGCGCCCGTATAGCACTCTGCTGTGTCAAACATCGTATAGCCGAGCTCCACCGCCTCGTGAATCAGGCGAGTCATTTCCTTTGTATCCGACGGTGCGCCGAACGCGTGCGTCATGCCCATGCAGCCAAGGCTTACTGCGGATACCGTCAGATCCCTGCCAAGCGTTCTGTATTTCACAATAACCCTCCATTTCTATCCAAGGCTTTCCACCCATTCTCTTACTTCATCTTCCGAAGCGCCAGATGAAAAGCGCTCTCCATCCAGCCATTCTCCCGTTCCCGCTTCCTCTGCCAGAAGCTCGCCGCTCTCACCCAGTCCCGATGTAGAAGAAGTGCAGAACGGAATCACGGTCTTACCGGTAAAATCATTTGCCTTTACAAAGCTGTCGGTAGGCCATGCCGCAATGCCCCACCAGATCGGGTAGCCGATGAAGACAGTATCATAGTCGTCCCAGTTCTCCACCGTCGTGGAAGCAAGCTCTACCTCCCGCAGCGACTCGTCATCGTGTTCCCTTGATACCCGGCTGTCCGCATCGGTCCAGTCCAAATCGTCGCTGGTATATGGCTCCTTCGGTTCAAGCTCAAATAAATCCCCGCCTGTGGCGTCCGCAATGTAGCCGGCTACCGCCTCCGTATGATTCGTTGCGGAATAATAAACGACCAGCGTCTTTCCATCCAGCCCCTTTGAAGGCGTTTTTGCCTCTTGCGATTGCTCCACGGAGCCATCTTTGCTTCCCGATTGCTCCGCACAGGCGACCAGGCCGATTGTCAGCAGCATACACGCAAAAACAACAAGTAACTTTTTCATTGTAACCCTCCATTTCTGCTCATTCTATTGATTACCTACATTATAATTCAATCCCAAATGCAAGAGTAGTATCTTTTCGTTTATCAGTTCATACCTGTGGTTACAACTCAAAAAAATGGCACTTGACAGTCCACATAGATTTTGGTAAAATTATAAACAAAGAAATGTGGTTTTGTGCCGTACAGCTTTATGCTCATGCGGGGTACTACGTTTCTTTTTTTATGTCTATGATATCATACAGATACTTCTTCCCATCCTCATCAAATCGTATAATCATCCTGCCCTGAAACGCATTTTTCCCTGTCACATTCCCTTTATCATCACAAGTTGGCAACGTAAATCTTACCGTACACCTGTACCAGCCAAATTTAGCATTTTTGCTATGCTTATCATCTGAATTTTCCCTATATGCTATATTCGTTGCTATCTTAATAAGTTCAGGAATAACTTGCGAAGCATTAGCTTTTGCCTTTCCTGTTGTACCATGTGCCCTTGCACTGTAATTGCTGTTTGCATATTCATCAGGAAAATCCGAACCTATGTAGATAAGATCGTCAGTTTCATCAATCTGATACTTCTGACCAACATATCTCTTAAGATACTCTTCTACTCCAGCCCAATCAATCCTTCGCTTGCTTGAAAAGGCAATCGTGTCGATTTCAACAACTCTCTGCCCTTTATTATTTATAACAATCTTTGACAAAACCATCACACTCCTTGCCTGAATCTGATTATCATTATATCATATAGAAATCATGTATACGAGAATTATTTTATTATCTAAAAACCTTATCTAAAAACCAAAACGGGCTAAACCAGATTACAGAAGCACCTTACAGAAGCACATGACTCTCCATAAACTGATTTAGCCCTAATCAAATCACTACAATAAATCAAACTACTGCGTCATAAATTTATACTCACCTCCAGCCTATGATATAGGAAGCCCGTCGACTTCCCTGACGCATCATAGGTAAGTGAGATTTCAGATGGTTTCAGCGCTGTCCTTCTGTGGTTACAACTCAATGTCCGAACAGCCAGCCCATAATCTCTTTATCTCCGCTGAACAGACCGGCTCCCGCGTGCTGATAGGCAACTCCCTGACTGGAAAAATAGGCTTCTTTTTTGACATCTAAGACAAGCAGCCTGCCGATCTCCTTTTCTGACAGTCCCTGGCGCTGATACAGATGATACATGGTTTTATAGGCCTCCCTAAAAGGATTGGAACCATAGTACTCATCCTCCTCTCCCACCACAAAATAAACGGGAACTCTCGCCTTTACGACCGGAGCATATTTCCCGTCCCACTGGGAGCTGCACATCAGGCAGGCCGCAAAAAGCTCCGGGCATTTTTCCATGACCAAAGACAATGTCTCCCCGCCGCCGGAATATCCGTCGATGTAAACCTTGGAAGCATCAATATTATAATGGCTGATAAAATATTCCACCAGCGCGATCGTCTGATCGGCAGATGTTTTTCCCCAATCGCTTAGCTGCGGCGCCAGGACAATCATTTTGGAATTATATTTCCTTGCCTCAAAGCCAAATTCCTCCGTCTTGATATTTTCAGCAACGCCCTGAAAATAAAGCCCTTGATATCCCGGCAATGTCACAAACAGCGCATACGGCTTTTTCCCATCATAGGATTCCGGAAAATACGCATTGTAATGTATATTGCCGTTCTTTTTAGAGTGGAGTACATAATCCACCTTAAATTCCCGATAAGAGGATTCGCCGCCTGTCACATATTCTTCTTTATTCTTGTCAATCACCCGTATCACGCACCCATATTTTTTCTTTTTATAAGTGGCATAAATGACTGCCTTGCCCTTCTTCCTCGCCTTTATTTTTCCATTTCCCGTCACGGTCGCAACAGCTTTTTTGCTGCTTTTCCAGCGGACCTTCTTTTTCTGCTTTGACGTGAGAGAACGCAGCTGCAACTTAATGGATTCCCCTTTTTTCAATGCCGCGCTGCTCCTGCTTATTTCCGGCGCGCTCTTTGCTTCCGTCCGATGGCCTGCCGTCAAGGCGGCACAGCCCAGAAACAGCGCAAGACAAATCAAGCCAATAATTTTCTTTTTTCCTGACATCCGTCACCAGCTCCTGTATCTGTTCCTTCAGATGATTTCATATTTCCACTCCTTATCATCCTCATAATAATAAAGTTCTCCATGAATATAAAACCTTCCCATTACGATTTTAATACTGTATCCTGAATATAGCTGCTGATCTGACCGTCCTCTTTTGTAAATATTCCGTTCTCTACGACGGCGCCCTTCGCGCAATTTCGGATAAATTCCACGGATTCCTCGTACTGCGAAGTATTCATAGAGGCAGACTGTGATATGGGATAAATTGTCTTGCCTGTCAGGTCATAGCTTTCCAAGAACGTCCCCACTGTCATTGGCGCCGTATGCCACCATATCGGATAACAAAGCACAATCTTTTCGTATTCTGCCACAGATGCTAATGGATCCTTAATCGGCGGACGGGCGTTTGTTTCCGCCTCCGTCTGTGCATCTCCATAAGCAACCGTATTATAATCCGTGCTATATGGTATTTCGCGTTCAATCCGGAACGAATCCGCTCCTGTCTGCTCAATGATATTTTTCGCAATCCTCTCGCTCGTTCCGCTCCATGAAAAATATGCCACAAGAATTTTCCCGCTGTTGTCAGCGTCCTCTTGTTCTTCCGGCGGATTTGTCGCAGCCGGCGGTGCCGTCTGTGATGGCGGTGTCGTCGGTGTTTCCTCAACATTTTCTGACGGCTGGGACGGCGGTGTTTCCTCAACATTTTCCGTTGGCGGATTTGTCGCAGCCGGTTCTGACGGCGGTGTCGTCGGCGTTTCCTCAACATTTTCTGACGGCGGTGTCGTCGGCGTTTCCTCATCCTCGGAAGTTTCTGCCTTGTTAGCCGATACGGATACTTTTATCCATGTAGTTTTTTTCCTGTATCCTTTTTTCTTTACAGTTACGCTGATTTTAGCTGTCCCTTCTTTTTTTGCAGTCAATTTCCCCTTCGCGCTGACAGACGCCACCGTTTTAGCAGAGGACTTGAATTTTATGTTCTTTGCTTTCATCGCTGGCTTTGCCTTTATCTTGAGAGTTTTCGTTGTCCCGGTTTCCATTTTTACCGTTTTTTTGGCAATATTTTTGCCTCCCTGCATAACCTTTAACGAGCGGATTGTCTTTGCCGCTGCCTCCGCGCGCGTGCCCCCTATGCCCGCCATCATGCCGATTAACAGGGCAAATGCCGTCAAAAAGCTAACCCATTGTCTCTTTCTGTTCATGTCACACCTCCATAATCGTAAACATTACATCTGCTTCTCCCAAAAGCTGACCGCCCGGTCCAGCCAGCCTTCCGCCACCGTTTTTGTCCCCAGGCCAAAACCGTGAGGCAGTCCCTCAAAAATTTCAATTTCCGCGTCAATTCCCTTTTCCTTCATCTGCTGGATTCGATTCTGCATCGTCCGGTAACTGGCTATCCCGTCACTGGTTCCCACATTTGCATAGGTGGGCGGATCATTTTCGGTGTACTCCGTGTGTCCCGTATATTGCATGACTACCGTTCCCGGTCTTGGAAGATTTCCTCCTCCATATGCCTCCGGTCCATAAGAGCCCAGAATAGCGGCCATCCTCGCCCCGGCGCTGCCGCCCCACAGCGAGTAGCAATCGGTATTCACTTCCAATTCCTCCGCGTGTTCAAAAATAAAACGAATCGCCCGTGCCAAATCCTCGCACGCAGTCTGCGCGCCGGGCCGGTAAACCAGCGCAAAAGCATTATATCCTTTCTTTGAAAGCTCCAGCGCATGGGGAAAGCTGTCGTGCATGGCTCCCACATAGACGAACCCGCCGCCCGCATTACAGACCGCGAACCGCGCGCCGGGCTTTCCCTTGAAAAAGAACAGCCCCGTATTCTCCTTGGCCGGATCAGCAGCCTTTTCCTCATCCGTATAGATATCATAAAAGAGTGTATTTCCTGCCGCCGCCTGATTCTTCATGTAATTAGCTATTTCCACCGTCTTGTCCGGATCAATATTGTTGTACCATGTCATCCGCAGCTCCCCCAGCGTGTTCCCGCTGTAATAGCCTTCATTCACCGGGAAAAGCAGCCTCCCATAATTTCCAAAAACCGGATCGTTTATGACATCAGAAATTCTTGTATCCGCGGTATAGGCATCGTCCTCGGCGCGAGCTGCATCGGACGGGAAGAACAGCGGGAGCGCGTTATACAGATATTCCTGCACGGCGTTGAAATCGTGGTAGCCTCCCTCTTTCTGATAAAATACATAGTGGTCCGGTGTGAAAATTTCCCGCGACAGCATTTCCTCCGCCATGTCAATCGACTGGCTCTTTACCGCGTCCTCGGTCCCGACGGCATGATAGATAAAATATCCCCTCTCATCCAAGCGGTTATCTTTCACGAG
>CANRJU010000193.1 GCA_947631075.1 uncultured Lachnospiraceae bacterium | reverse complement strand
TTAGGACGATTTATTTGGATTGCGGAATGGGGGCCGCGGGCGATATGCTGACTGCCGCGCTGCTGGAGCTCTTGCCGGAACCGGAGCGGTTTGTAGACAGGCTGAATGAGCTGAAAATCCCCGGCGTGGAATTTCGCAGGGAAAAAGCCGTCAGGTGCGGCATCACCGGCACCTATATGTCGGTTCTCGTTCACGGGGAGGAAGAAGGGGCAGGAGAGCATAAGCCTGAACACGAACATACACATGAGAACGAGCACAGGCACGAGCACCATCATGAGCATGAATCTGAACACGCGCACGAACATCACCATCACAGCGGGATGCACGAGATTGAACACATCGTCGCGGATTTACATCTCCCCGATAAGGTGGAAAAGGACGTCCTGGCGGTTTACGGGCTGATTGCGGAGGCGGAGAGCCACGCGCACAGAGTCCCCGTTTCGGATATTCATTTCCACGAGGTCGGAACAATGGACGCCGTTGCGGACATTACGGCGGTCTGCCTTCTGATGAATGAGCTCGCGCCGGATGAGGTGGTGTGCTCCCCCGTTCATGTCGGGAGCGGCCATGTCAAATGCGCCCACGGGATTCTGCCTGTTCCGGCGCCCGCCACGGCGTATATTCTGCAGGGCGTACCCGCCTATGGAGGCGGCGTCAAGGGAGAGCTGTGCACTCCCACGGGAGCCGCGCTGCTCAGGCATTTTGTCAGCCGTTTCGGCAATATGCCCGCAATGAAAACGCAGGCGATCGGCTACGGAATGGGGAAAAAGGAATTTGAGACCGTGAACTGCGTCCGCGCCATGCTCGGCGAGAGAGGGGATAAGACGGACATCATTTTAGAGCTCTCCTGCAATGTGGACGATATGACGGCGGAGGAGATTGGCTTTGCAATGGAACGCCTTTTGGAAGGCGGCGCCCGTGATGTTTTTACCGTTCCAATCGGCATGAAAAAATCCCGCCCCGGCACGCTGATTCAGGTCATCTGCCAGGAGCAGGACCGGGAAAAAATGCTTCATCTGATTTTTAAATACACATCGACAATCGGCGTGCGGGAGACGATAGCGCACCGATATATTCTTGACCGCCGGACAGAGACGGAAAAAACTCCCTACGGGGAGGTCCGCCGCAAAATTTCTTCCGGCTACGGCGTGACGCGCGCCAAGTATGAATATGAGGATATCGCCCGGATCGCGCGCGAGCAGGGAATCAGCATGGGAGAGGCCAGGCGGCTTTCTGTATGTAGCGCTGGATCTGGACGGCAATCAGATGGGCAGCATGAACAAGGCGCTCGGCAAAGAAAAGTAACCGTAAATATATTGTAGCAGGATGGAGAAGGCAATGGAAACAGCACCGATTTTGAAAAATAAAATCTTTTTGTATCTGACGGAATTTTTCGCGGGCATGTCGGTTATGGCGGTGGAGCTGGGAGCCAGCAGGCTGTTGGCGCCGTATTTCAGTTCCTCCCAGATCGTGTGGACGATTATTATTGGGACGATCATGATCGCTATGGCGCTCGGAAATATTTACGGCGGGCGGAGCGCGGACAAGCGTCCGGATCCGGGCAGGTTGTACGGCAGGATACTGATAGCGTCTGTCTGGATCGCGGCCATCCCGGTCGCGGGCAAATACATTGTTCTTGGCATCTCCGCGCTGCTGATTTTTACGGTGAGCACAAATTTTCTGATCTGGGCGGCGTTCGCGGCGTGCATGGTCATTTTTGTATTTCCGCTGTTTCTGCTGGGGACGGTGACGCCGTCGCTTGCCAAATATTCGGTGGACAGCCTGGAGGACAGCGGAAAGATTGTCGGGACGTTAGGCGCGTTTAACACGGTGGGGAGCATTATCGGCACATTTGTGCCCACATTTATCTCGATTCCGGCTGTTGGGACGTCGATTACATTTCTGATTTTCGCGGGGATTCTGCTTGTGCTGTCGCTCGTTTATTTTTTCAGCGCCAGAAAAGGAGCGGTCAAGGGCGGCGTGGCGGCGGTTCTTTTTCTGATCTGCTGCCTGTGCGGGAGGTCGGACAGTTTTGCGTTCTGGGAGCAGGATCTGACCTACGAGGGGGAGTCTGTCTACAATTATCTGCAGGTCCGGGAAAATGACAGGAGCGTCATTTTGTCTACCAACGTGTTATTCGGCGTGCAGTCCATACGGATGAAGGAGAACGGGCTGACCGGCATGTACTACGACTACGCGATGGCGGCGCCGCTCATGACTGCGCGGGAGAAGCCGGAGGAGTGCAGCGTGCTGATTCTGGGAATGGGCACGGGCACCTACGCGCGCCAATGCCGCAGCTACTACGGCGACATGGCGATTGAGGGCGTGGAAATCGACGACAGGATTACGGCTCTTGCGCGGAAATATTTCGAGCTGCCGGAGGATGTGAAGGTGACCACCTATGACGGCAGGGCGTATTTGAACGCCATCGACCGGAAATACGACGTGATTATGGTGGACGCCTATCAGGATATCACGATTCCGTTTCAGATGTCCTCGGTGGAATTTTTTACACTGGTCGGGGAGCATTTGAATGAAAATGGCGTGATGGTGGTGAATATGAATATGCGCGGCAACAGCGAGGGAAATATCAACCAATATCTCGCGGATACGATCAGCAGCGTTTTCGGGGAGGTCTATACCGTGGACGTCGAGAGATCCACGAACCGGGAGCTTTTTGCGGGAAATAACCCGGATATGATTGCCAATCTGAACCGGCATATCGGCGGGTTCGCCGACCGGGAGCTGTCCGCCCTGATGTCAGATGTGTCGGAGAATCTGACGGCTTATGAAGCGGGGCCTTATTTGATGACCGACGACAGGGCGCCCGTGGAGCTGCTGGGAATGAAGGTCATCGACGAGCTGATTCGCGATGAAGTGGCCTATTATAAGAAAATTTATCAGGAAAAGGGAGTGAAGGGAGTTATAGAGGCACTGTAAATGAGTCTAAAAATTTATCTTTATAATTTCTATTTTTCAGAATTTTTGTCCGGTTGCGCTATAAAAATGTCCAGTTGCGCAATTCCTGTCAAAAATAAGTGAAGTTTTCCCGATATATAAGGTGATATCAGGATATGGTGGGCGCTCCCGGCATCACATAAAAGAAAGGGGGGCAGGGCATGGTGGATGTTGCGGTATGCGACGATGAGAAGAACATCCGGGCATACATTTGTAATCTGATACAAAAGCAGGGAACGGAGTGCAGAATCACGGAATATGCCTCCGCGGATGAATATTTGTCGGCGGGCGCGGAGCATGATCTGCTGTTTTTGGACATAGAGATGAAGTCAGACGGTGGGGAAGAAAAAAACGGCATGTGGCTTGCCGGGCAGCTTCGCAACCGGAGGCTTGCAAGACAGCCGGTTATCATCTTTGTGACGGGATATGAAACATATGTGTATGACGCTTTTGACGTCGGAGCGTTTCAATATCTGTTAAAGCCGATTGACGAGGAGAAATTTTCACGGATTTTTGAGCGCGCTGTCAGGCAGATTGCGGAGGAACGGGGAAAAGCAAGAGAAGCGGCCGACCGGCAGACGCTGCTTGTGCCGCAGGGAGGCCAAAAAAGAGCCATACCGTTTGACGATATCTATTATATGGAAAGCCAGAGCCATAAAATTATTCTTGCCCTGAAAGCAGAAAAGGTAGAATATTACGCCAAAATCGGGGAGCTGGAGAGGCAGCTCCGAGGACAGTTTTTCCGCATCCATAAGGGATACCTGATTAACCTTTCCCATGTGGAGGGATACAACAGGTCGGAGGTAGTGATGGCAAACGGCGACCGGCTGCGGATTTCAAAGTATAAATATGATGATTTCAGAAAAGCCTATATGGAGTATATTTCGGGGGTATAGCATTGTCACAGGCGGACTACGATATATTTTTTAAAATTATGGAAACTTGTATGGTTCTGGTTCAGAGCGCGCTTCTGTTGACGCTGTGGAAAACGGTTTTTCACACAAGGAGAGAAAAAAGCGCCGTTATTGCGGCGGTCTTGTTCCTTGTGGCGAACCTTATGACAAAGCTGCCGTTTTCTATGGCATGGATTCGCTATCTTGCGGTCGTTGTATTTGCAATGGGTTATTGCCTGTTCCGGTATCGAAGCTATTATGAAAAGGCGATTTTTGTGCTGCTGCTTTTTTATAATTTCCACTCGCTCAGCATCCTGGTATCGAACAGCATGCGCTTGAAGGTGGAGACGATACTGATGTCCGGCATGGATATAATGCAGAATGGCTATCAAAATCAGTTCCGTCAAAAAATGGTAATCAGCGTCCTAACCTTGATGTCTGTATATTCGGTCCTTATGCTGTTTATGCTGCTGGCGTCTATCTGTGTGTTGAAAAATATGGAGGTGGATAGGCGCGACGCACTTTTGTTTTCGGCGTACAGTCTTTCCGGCGGCGTTCTGGCGGGCATCGTGATGGATTTGTATGCGGTGAAGGTAGGTGATGCGGTTTTTTATTTGTACGAGGCTAAAAAGGAAATGTTTTGGAAGATACCGCTGATGGCGGGATGTATTTTCGTGGGAGAAATCCTGTTGATTTACTTCTGGAGAAATTACAGGATGCTCATGGAGGAGCGGCAGGAGCGTTTTGTGGAAGAAAAACAGGCGCAGGCTATGAAACGGCGGCTGGAGGAAGCGGAGGATTTTTATGGAAATGTCCGAAAAATACGACATGAGATGAAAAATCATCTGACCAATATCAAGGGACTTGCGGCGGGAGAGCAGTACGGGGAGATTGCGGATTATATCTCGCGGATGGATGAAACGATGCAGGGGCTGGAATGTCGGTATGCAACGGGTAATGCTCTCACAGATGTGATTGTCAATGACAGGTGGCGCAGGGCGGAAAAGCTGGGGATTGAATTTGAGGTGGATTTTTGTCCTGTGGATGGAATATCGGCTTTTGATGTGGGAATGATTCTCGGCAATCTTTTGGACAATGCGATTGAGGCCTGTGAAAGAGACCGGCAGGAAAAGCGTTTTATTCGTTTGCGGGTGAAGCAGAAGAAGCAGTTTTTTCTGATTGATGTGGAAAACAGCTTTGACGGGAATATACGCTGGCAGGAGGGCGGATTGCTTCCGCTGTCTACGAAAGAGAGGACGGCTCCGACGCTAATGACGGAGCACGGAATCGGATTGAAAAATGTATCGGACATCGCCGAACGGTATTATGGCGGAGTCAGTATCAAGGTAAGGGAACAGGTTTTCCATGTGACAGTGATGCTGCAGCGGGAACCAAAATCAATATAAAAATGAAATGAAGGAAAATTCTTTCCTCGCCAGAGGGGCTCGGATTTTGCTTCGCAAAACAAGGAGGATTTATTATGGCACTTACAGGAATTGAAAACAACTACAATGCATACGAAAGCGCATATGCTGCGCAGAGAAACGGAGCAAAGAAAACGGAAACGAAGGAAAAGCAGACGGAAAGTACGAAAAGCAACGCCAACCGGACCGCATCGGATTACGGCTCGTATTTGCAAAAGACCTATGACTGTGTGAAGGATGGCAAGGTGGCTATT
>CANRJU010000192.1 GCA_947631075.1 uncultured Lachnospiraceae bacterium | reverse complement strand
GTTCGCGATCAGCGGGCCGAAGTCCGTCATCGCGCCGACACCTAAGAAGATCAGAGACGGCAGGACGCTCCACTCGTCCAGCTTGAAGAAGTATTCAAGCAGGCCGCCCTCCTCCATAATTTGCGGATATATATTGACCAACAGCATACCCATAGCGATGGGGACCAGCAAGAGGGGCTCGTATCCCTTCTTGATCGCCAGGTACAGAAACAGAAACGCGACCAAGATCATCACATAGCTGCGCCAGTCCATCGTACCATTGGCAAAGGCTGTCTGGTCAATAAGATTTTGTAATACTTCCATCTTACTATTACCTCCGGTTCTTATTTTGGTTGAAAAATCAGTCCATAGTAGCCAGTACGTCGCCGGACTCAACCATATCCCCGGAACTTACATTCACGCTGGCAATCGTTCCATCCTGCGGAGCGACCACCTCATTCTCCATCTTCATCGCCTCCAGAAGGAGAATTACCTCGCCCTTCTTCACAGCCTGGCCCGGATTTGCCTTCACAGACAGAATCTTTCCGGGCATCGGAGCCGTCACCTCTACGGAACCTGCATTTCCTGCCGGAGCAGGAGCCGGTGCGGGCGCTGCGGGAGCGGGCGCCGGAGCTGCCGGGCCCGGCATCGGAGCCGCAGGCGCGGGCATCGGAGCCGCTCCCGCCATCTTCTCCTCCACTGTCACATCATACACTGTGCCGTTTACTGTAATTGTATAACTTTTCATTGCTATATCCTCCTTCATAAATTAAGAAATTGTACGTTTTTTAATGGAACGGATCAACAGTCCGTCCGCGGGAACATAAACGCCCGTCTCCTCTGTCATCTGGTTGGCGATGGCTGCCGCGATCACTGCCACAAGCTGGGAATCCCCTGCGGGAGCCTTTTTGTCCGCCTCCTTCTTGGCGGAAGATGCGGCCGGAGCCGCCTCGGTCTTTTTCACCGGAGCCTTCTGTGCCTGCGCCTCATCCCTTTTCCGGTCCCGGTTCAAGAGCATCGGGACAAACTTCAAAAGGTAAATGATAAAGGAAATCAGAATCAGGACCGCGAACACCGTTCCCATGCCCAATCCGGTATTGGCCAACGCCTCCGGAATGGTAGTCGTCTCTGTCATTTCCAGCAAAAACACGAAATCACCTCATTCCGAACATCTGCAGGGCGTAAATCAGATGCTTGCGCACCGAATCCCCCTGAATGATATTATCCACATAGCCTCTCTTTGCGGCGCCCTCCGCTCCCTGCTGGAGCTTATCGAACTCCTTCGCCTTCTCATCCAGCGCGGTCTTTGTATCCGCCGCCTGGCTGATCTCGTCCTCGCAGAGCACCTGGGCGGCGGCTCTCGCGTCCATCACGCCCACCTTGGAGCTCTCCAGCGCGAGCACCAGGTCCGCGCCGATATGTCTTGAGTTCATGACCACATAGGCGCTTCCGTATGCCTTGCCGGTAATCACGTTGATTCTCGGCACATCAGCGTTCGCGAACGCATAAGTAAGATCGGCTGCCGCCTGGGAAATCGTCTTTTCCTCCTCAAGCGTCGCCGCGTATCCCGCCACGTTGGTCAGCGTCACGACCGGAATCCCAAAGGAATCGCAGAAATAGACAAACTGCTCCGCCTTCTTGCAGCCCGCCGTGGAGAGCACGGCCTCCTTGCTGTTGGCCACCGCGCCCACGGTGACGCCGTCGATCGTGAGCAGGCCCGTCACCATCTCTTTTCCATAATCCGCCTTCAGCTCTATAAACTTCGCGTCGTCTGCAATCTGAGTCAGCGCCTTGACCGGATCTGTGATGCAGCCCTCGAATCCGGGAATCATCCGGTTCGGATCGTCGGCTGTCTCCGCCCCCGCCGTCATGCCGGCATAGGCCGGGAGAATCCGGATCAGCTCGCGAATCTTCTCAAATACTTCCTTCTCGCTGTCGCACACAATGTCCGCGTTGCCCGCAGCCGCCTGAAAATCTGCCGCCGCCGTGTCGCACTTCTCCTTGCGGTTGCCCTCTAAGGCGTTGGGAGAATTTACAAAAAGGCTTCCCTGTCCGCCGTCCATCAGCGTGATATCGCTGAACTTGGAAGAAATGGCGACGCCTCCTCCGCAGCAGCCGAGAATCGCGCTGATCTGCGGAACCACGCCCGACGCCTTGATCTTCGCCATGTAGATCTCGCCGAATCCCGCCAGCGCGTCCATAGCCTCCTGCACCCGGATGCCGGCGCAGTCCAAAAGCCCGATTACGGGAGCACCCGCCTTCACCGCCATCTCATAGAGACGGGCGATCTTCTTCGCGTGCATCTCTCCGACGGAGCCGTGCAGCGCTGTCACGTCCTGGCTGTACACATACACCAGATTGGAATCCATGACGCCGTAACCGGTGATGACGCCGTCGGCCGGCACTGCTTTTTCCTGCATGTTGAAATCGGTGTTGCGCTTTGTGATCATGCCGCCGATCTCAACAAAACTGTTTGCGTCAACGAGAGCCTCGATTCTCTCTCTCGCTGACATGCTTGCTGAATTACTCATTTGCAGCCCTCCACTTTCTTAAATTTATTATATAAAATCCAAATTTTATCCGAGTATAATTGTAACGCTTTTGACCCGGATTGGCAACCATTATTTTTCTTCTCTGCATAAGTTTTCCAAAGTTTCATATAGTAGATAATAATTCTCTCAAAAGGCAGTTGCCCAAGTATGAAATTGACACGATTTTCCTGTTTTTTCCTGCTGCTCGCCACCCTGGCGGCGGGCCTTTTTCTCTACGATATTCCCCTCTCCCTCGCGCCCGAACCGGTCCCCTGCCGCCTGCCGGAAAAGGTAGTGCAGATTCCGGCCCAGGCAGCGACGTCTGACAAGTCAGAGAACACCCATGCAGAGGATTCTGATAAATCAGGAAATACCTCTAAATCGACGGACTCCGGCAAATCAGAAGGCTCCGATACTGGAATGGCCGCCCCCTCCCTGAACGCCCGGTACGCCTGCGTCATGGACGCGGATTCGGGCAGGATTCTGTGGGAAAAGGACGCCGGGCACAGGGCCGCTATGGCGAGCACGACCAAAATCATGACGTCCCTTCTCGTCTTAGAGTCCGGGCGGCTCGACGAGACGGTCACCGCGAGCAAAAGGGCCGCCTCCATGCCGCGCGTCCATCTGGGAATGGCGGCGGGCTACCAGTTTTCCATGAAAGACCTCCTCTACTCCCTGATGCTGGAGTCCCACAACGACACCGCTGTCGCCATCGCCGAGCACATGGCGGGCTCCGTGGAAAATTTCGCGAAAAAGATGAACCAGAAGGCAAAATCCCTCCACATGGAAAACACCCATTTCGTCACGCCCAACGGCCTGGACGCCGAGGGGCATTACAGCACGGCTGCCGATATGTGCCGCCTTGCCGCCTACGCCATTAAGAATAAGGATTTTCTCGATCTGATCCAGACGCGCTCCCACTCCTTTTCCACCACGGACGGAAAGCACTCCTACACCGCCGTGAACCGGGACGCCTTCTTGTCCTATTACGACGGCGCGCTGGGCGTAAAGACCGGATTTACCGGCGACGCCGGGTACTGCTTTGTCGGAGCGGCGAAGAAAAAGGGCGTCACGCTGGTGAGCTGCGTGCTGGCCTGCGGCTGGCCCCCCAACAAAAATTACAAGTGGACCGACACCCGCCGCCTCATGGATTACGGCTTTGAGAATTTCACGGCGAGCGACCTCCCCCTCCAAAAGCTGGAGGATACCATCATTCCGGTCGAGGACGGCGAGGAAAAGACCGTCTCCTGCCTCCCGCTTGCTCCACCGAAGACACTTCTGTCCCGGTCGGATTCCATCACGGTCACCTACGAGCTGCCGGAAAAGCTGCACGCCCCGGTGAGGAGCGGCGCCGCCATAGGAACCGTGTCCTGGTACATCAACGACGACCTATTTTGCAGGCAGGAAATTTTTCCTTCCAAAGACATTGAAAAATCTGGTTTTTCTGATAAAATAAGGGATGTATTGCAAGTATGGACGAGGACGCTTTTTCGGGAAATGTAAAGAAATTTTCAAAAAACACTTTACATTTTGCAAAAGAAGTGCTATGGTAATAGACATAGTATGTTAGACAGGACGAAGGCGTTCTCATTATGAGGGCGTCTTTTTCTTTTTTAACTGCCATAAAAAACATGGGAAGGATGGATTTATCTATGCAGAAAAATGTTATTGAAGATGTTTTCGGAACCCGGGTTTTCAACGACGACGTGATGCAGGCGTATCTGCCGAAGAAGACCTATGCCGCTCTGAAGAGCACGATTGAAAATGGAGAGGAACTGTCTCCGGAGGTTGCCAATGTAGTAGCGCACGCCATGAAGGAATGGGCCCTGAGCAACGGGGCCACCCACTACACGCACTGGTTCCAGCCAATGACCGGTGTCACCGCGGAAAAACATGACTCTTTCTTGAGCGCCGACTCCGACGCCCATGCTGTTCTGGAGTTCTCCGGAAAAGAGCTGATCAAGGGCGAGCCGGATGCCTCATCCTTCCCATCGGGAGGACTTCGCGCCACATTCGAGGCGAGGGGCTATACGGCCTGGGATTGTACGTCGCCCGCCTTTCTCAAGGAGGACGCTATCGGAACGATTCTCTGTATCCCGACCGCGTTCTGCTCCTACACCGGCGAGGCGCTGGACAAAAAGACTCCGCTCCTGCGCTCTATGGAGGCGATCAGCAAGCAGGCTGTCCGCATCCTGAAGCTGTTCGGCATGGACGACGTGACGAATGTAAGATGTTCCGTGGGACCGGAGCAGGAATATTTCCTCATTGACAGAGACCAGTATTTACAGCGCGACGATTTGATTTTCACGGGCCGCACCCTGTTCGGCTCCATGCCTCCGAAGGGCCAGGAGCTCGACGACCACTATTTCGGCGCTATCCGCGAGCGTCAGGCGTCCTTTATGAAGGAGTTAAATGAGGAGCTCTGGAAGCTGGGAATCCTCTCTAAGACACAGCACAACGAGGTTGCTCCGGCTCAGCACGAGATGGCGCCGATTTACGGCACCGCCAACATCGCCACGGACCACAACCAGTTAGTAATGGAAACGATGAAAAAGGTTGCCAGACGCCACAATCTGGAGTGTCTGCTGCATGAAAAGCCATTTGCCGGCGTAAATGGCTCCGGTAAGCACGACAACTGGTCGCTTGTGACCAATACCGGCGTGAACCTGTTAAGCCCCGGCAAGGCGCCTTATCACAATAAGAGATTTTTGCTGTTCTTAGCCGCCGTCATCGCAGCCGTAGACGAGCACGCCGCTCTGCTGCGCATGTCCGCGTCCAACCCGGGCAACGACCACCGTCTTGGCGCAAACGAGGCGCCGCCCGCTATCATCTCCATTTTCCTCGGCGAGCAGCTTGAGGATATCGTGGAGCAGATTCTGCAGAACGGTACCGCTACCCACAGCAACAAGGGCGACCAGATGGATATCGGCGTACACACGATTCCGCCGATCAAAAAGGACGCTACCGACCGCAACCGTACATCGCCGTTCGCCTTTACCGGAAACAAATTTGAGTTCCGTATGGTGGCATC
>CANRJU010000191.1 GCA_947631075.1 uncultured Lachnospiraceae bacterium | reverse complement strand
AGCCATGTGTCGATTTTCTCGCCGATGCGCGGTTTTTCTTCCTTGAATACATCCAGACATATGTAAGCATAATACTGTAAAAGCTCCAGTTCTACGCCGGTATCGCTTTTCTGCTGAAAGAAATGCTTATATTTTTTCGTTTGCTTGAAAGCGCGCGGGCTTTTCTCGAAAATGATGATTGTATATACGGGCTGGATGATATCGTAATCGATTTCGCTTTTCGTCTGCCCCTGTGTGATGGCATACTGACGCGTAACGAGATCCGCCGAGTAGCACGCCGCACGCTTAGGTGAAAGCTTTATCCCACTTCGCTGAATCTCGACGTTAGCAATCGAACCGTCCTCGAACTGTACCACTATGTCCAGCACAATGCCCTTGCTGTAGCTGCTGTGGCGCAGCCCCTCATTCTTCAGGGAATGGAGCACCTTGACCTTCCGCCCCAGGATACAGCTGATAAAGTCCGACAGCAGGGAATCCTTCACATCCGGATCGAAGATGGCCTTGAAGATCGTGTCGCTCAGGAGATTCGGCACTCTTATCTCGTCTGATATCGCCAACATCTCATCCTGGCCCTGCTTGCTTAGTTTGTCAAAAGCCGCCTTGACTTCCGGATCTGTATCCAGCAGGATGCGCAGATTGGTTTCTTTCTTTTTGGCTTTGTTTTTATTTTTGTTCATCTATTTCTCCTTTCACAAAACAACTAACAAACAGCTACATACTTCCCGTTTCAAATAAAAAGGAAATTGTTCAAAATATTCAAAAATGGGTAACTTAAATAGAAGCGCCGCAATGGGCGGCCCACGATAAATTTTCATTGATTGTATTGGATATTTGTCTATGGATAATCAAATAAAATTAAAAATGTTGTAAAGCAAATTATATACCAGGCTATCCTGGTTGTCAAGACTGCCCGGCGATTTGATGAAGCGAAAATGAGTTTGTAAAACGGTCAGATTTACCCTTGACAAACCGTGAGAATGGTGCTAAAATCTAAAACATATTAACTTGCTAGGAAATATAGGAAAATTAAAATGTGTTAAAAAAGGAGAGATAACACCATGAAAGCAGCGGAGAAAATTACCGATCTGATCGGGGGAACCCCTTTATTGAAATTAAACAATTACGGGGCAGAAAAGGAATTAGGAGCAGATATTTACGCGAAGTTAGAGTATTTTAATCCAGCAGGAAGTGTAAAGGACCGGATCGCCAGGGCGATGATCGACGAGGCGGAGCAGAGCGGTGAGCTGAAGCCGGGTTCAGTGATTATTGAGCCGACCAGCGGCAACACCGGAATCGGCCTTGCGGCGGTGGCGGCGTCCCGGGGATACCGCGTGATCCTCACCATGCCGGAGACGATGAGCGTTGAGCGCCGCAATCTTCTGAAGGCATACGGCGCGGAGCTTGTGCTGACGGAGGGCGCGAAGGGAATGAAAGGCGCGATTGAAAAGGCGCTGGATCTGGCGGACAGCACGCCGGACAGCTTTGTGCCCAGCCAGTTTACCAATCCGGCGAATCCCGCCGTACATCGCGCTACTACTGGCCCCGAAATCTGGGAGGACACAGACGGCAAGGTGGATATTTTCGTGGCAGGCGTAGGTACGGGCGGCACGATTACCGGCGTGGGCGAGTATCTGAAAAGCAAAAATCCGGATGTCAAGATAGTTGCCGTGGAGCCGGCCGGATCGCCGGTTCTCTCCAAGGGAACGCCGGGCCCTCACAAGATTCAGGGCATCGGCGCCGGATTTATACCGGACACGCTGAATGTAAAGGTATACGATGAGGTTATTCCGGTGGAAAATGAAGCCGCTTTTGAGGTGGGACGCGCGCTGGCGAGAAAAGAGGGACTGTTAGTGGGCATTTCCTCAGGCGCGGCTGTGTGGGCGGCCACCGAGCTCGCGAAGCGCCCGGAAAATAAAGGAAAAGTGATTGTCGCGCTGCTTCCGGACACGGGGGATCGATATCTCTCTACGCCGATGTTTGCGGAGTGAGACGGGAGGCTGCTGTTGAAAGAAGTTCTGATAGTGGAAAATCAGGAAAAAATGAGGGCGGCATTGGAAAATATCGTGCGTCAGGTGGATGCCGGCGCACGAATTTTTTCGGTTGCCGACGAGGAGGAAGCATATTCGATTGCCTTGAAGCAGTCCATCGATGTTTTTCTGGTCGAAATCTCCCTTCATACGGGGAAAAGAGGCGGAGATCAGTCCGGCGCGAATTTTGCCTGCAATATCCGCGAGGTGGAAAAATATCAGTTCACGCCGATTATCGTTTTTTCTGATTTGTACGATTTAAAACTTACGATGTACAGCGATGTGCACTGTTATAAATTTTTTGAAAAGCCGCTGGACATTCAGGAACTGAAAAATGTTCTGAAAAAGGCAATCCGCTATCAGACGGATAATTCCTTTGACAGAAGCGTTTTTTTTCACATAAACGGAATTCTTGAGGCCGTCTGCGTGCGGGATATTTATTATGCGTTCAACCGGGGAAAAAAGCTGCATGTGGGGACGTCCCAGGGCGTCTATGTCCTGCCCTATAAATCCTGTGTTTCGCTGCTGGAGGAGCTGGACTGCGAGTATTTTATACAGTGCAGCCGCCAGTCCTTCGTCAACATCCGCCAGATCAAGAGCATAGATCCTGTGAATCGCTATATTTATTTAAAAGAGGATGACACGGTGTTGGAAATAGGGACGGTCATGAAGAAAAAATTCATGGAAAATGTAAGCGAATTTATTCCTATTATCAATATAAACAGTTTGATTCAAAAGAGAAAAAAGAACGCGGAAAAACATCCCCGCTCAAAAAACTGAAACGCCTGTCCCCAATAATATGTTTAAAAAATATATTTCAATATGTTTTAAAAAATATATTTAAAAATTTCAAAAATTGAAAATCCAATCTTGACAGGTCGGGATTTTTTGTGCTACAATGCTTAGCAAAGCGATGAAGGAAACGAATGTCTGATTGAGCGACTGAGTGTCAGAGAGAGATGCCATCGGCTGAAAGCATCTCAGGGGAAGCGGCAGGCAGGAGAACATTCCGGAGCTGATCCGTTGAAGGACGCGAGCGTTTTGTGTAGGCGGATCCGGTGAGCGCCGTTACAGGCAGATTGAGTGGAGATACAACGGGGTATCTCAACGCGGGTGGTACCGCGGGTTTATTTTTGATACAGATTTTCCCGTCCCAGATTGAGCTTAGATGCTTTATCTGGGATTTTTTATTTGTCGGGAAAGTTCGTCCTGCGCGGAGCGGTTTTATGAGGTGACGTTATAGTTTTCTTTGATCTGCCGGATTCGGACAGGGCGAAAAATCGGGACAGGAATGGAGGATGACAATGGAGAAGATGGAGACAATGGATTTTTTGACAGGAAAGACAGAGAAGGAAACGCTGGATATTTCGGATATTTTAGCGGGAGAATACGAGGGAAAAGACGTCCGCGTGAACGGTGCGATTTACACCATACGGGATATGGGAGATGTGGCGTTTATAATCCTGCGCAAGCGGGAGGGGTTAGTGCAGACTGTGTATGAGGAGGGCGTGACGGCGATTCCGCTGAAGGAGCTGTGCGAGGAAGCGGCGGTGGAAATCACCGGCACGGTGACAGCGGAGGAGCGGGCTCCTCACGGTTTTGAAATACGGCTGAAAGAGGTCCGGGTCCTCTCAAGGCCCGCGGAGCCGATGCCCGTCGTCATCAACAAGTGGAAAATGAACACGTCGCTGGAGACGAAGCTGGATCTGCGGCCGCTGACTTTGCGCAACGTGAAAGAGAGGGCCAGATTCCGCATTCAGGAGGGGATTACACGGGGATTCAGAGATTTTCTCCACGGACAGGGATTTACCGAAATCCACTCGCCCAAGATCGGGGCCAGAGGAGCCGAGGGAGGCGCCAACCTGTTCCGGCTGGAGTATTTCCACAAACACGCGGTACTGGCCCAGAGCCCGCAGTTTTACAAACAGATGATGGTGGGCGTATTTGACCGGGTATTTGAGACGGCCCCCGTATTCCGGGCGGAGAAGCATAATACGAAACGCCATCTGAACGAGTACACGTCGTTGGATTTTGAGATGGGGTATATTGACAGTTTTCAGGATATTATGGAGATGGAGACGGGTTTTTTACAGTATACCATGGAGCTCTTGCGGCGGGAGTACGATAAGGAATTGAAACTTTTGAACGTCACGCTGCCGAAGGTGGATCAGATTCCCCAGGTGCGGTTCGACGAGGCCAAGCGGCTGGTGGCGGAGAAATACGACAGGACCATCCGCAACCCCTACGATCTGGAGCCGGAGGAGGAAGTGCTGATCGGGCGGTATTTTAAGGAGGAAATGGACGCGGATTTTGTATTTGTCACACATTATCCGTCGAAAAAACGGCCGTTCTACGCGATGGACGATTCTGCGGATCCGACCTATACGCTAAGCTTTGACTTGCTGTACGGGGGGCTGGAGATCACGACGGGCGGACAGCGTATTCACGAGTACAAAATGCTGGCGGATAAAATAGCGGACCGTGGCATGACGGACGAGGGAATGGAACAGTATATGATGATTTTCAAACACGGCATGCCGCCTCACGGGGGACTGGGAATCGGTCTGGAGAGGCTTACGATGAAGCTGTTAGGAGAGGAAAATGTACGTGAGACGACGCTGTTCCCGCGCGATCTGGGACGGCTGGAGCCGTGACGGCGCGCATAAGATGGCAAAAACGGCCGCGCACGGTTTATCGTATTGATGCGAGGGCAGGCGTCCACTGATATTGCAGCAGGGGCATTGATCATAAACACAAGGTAGTAAGACAAGATAATTTTATAGGAGGGAATGAGAACATGGCAAATGTAATTTCAGACGAGACAATCGAGTATGTGGGGATTCTGGCAAAGCTGGAGCTGTCTGACGAGGAAAAGGAGCAGGCGAAAAAGGACATGGGTAGCATGCTGGATTATGTGGATAAATTAAACGAGCTGGACACCGAGGGCGTTGAGCCCATGTCTCATGTGTTCCCGGTGCAGAACGTATTCCGGGAGGACGAGGTGGCAAACGGGGACGACAGGGAGCACATGCTGTTAAATGCCCCGGAGAAAAAGGATGGAAGCTATATGGTGCCGAAGACATTTGACTGACAGTTCATTTTGCGATTGACAGAGGAAGGAGAGCATAAATGAGTTTGATGAGTTTGACAGCCGTAGAGCTGGGAAAGAAAATCAAGGCGGGGGAAGTGACGGCCGTGGACGCGGCAAGGGACGCCCTGGCGCAGATTCGGGAAAAGGAAGATTCAATTAACAGCTATGTGACGGTTCTTCCCGAGGGGGAAATTATGGCGCGGGCAGAGGCCGTGCAGAAACAGATCGAGGACGGAATCCTCACCGGCCCGCTGGCGGGGGTGCCGGTGGCGATTAAGGATAATATGTGTACCGAGGGTGTTCTGACGACGTGCAGCTCGAAAATTCTCGGAAATTTTAAACCCACCTATTCCTCGGAGGCGGTGGAGAAACTGACCGAGGCGGGCGCGGTCATGATCGGCAAGACCAACATGGATGAATTTGCCATGGGGAGTACGACCGAGACGTCGGCGTTCGGCGTCACGAAAAACCCGCACAATTTAGAGCATGTGCCGGGCGGTTCCTCCGGCGGCTCCTGCGCGGCGGTAGCGGCAG
>CANRJU010000190.1 GCA_947631075.1 uncultured Lachnospiraceae bacterium | reverse complement strand
ACTACGGCCAGCCGCGCAACATCAAGGGGCCGATCTGGGGCGACTACAATGTGCGCACTGACGAGAGCGGCCACTACTTCGACGAAGGCATGATGGGCATCCGGGCGGATGTGCCCGCCGATGGCGATGGTAGAAGCGCCCCTTACTGTCTCCATTAAATTTTTCATAGCTGCACTAACATCTCCTCAAATGAATTAACTCTGCTCTCTATTCTGTCTCTGTTGTACCTCATCTATTTTTTTGGACATCTCCACGCCGTACTCGATGGAGTGATCCAGCACGAATGTCAGCTCCGGCGTATAGCGCAGATTCATCCGCGACGCGAGCTGATGACGGGCGAACGACGCGCTCTTTTTCAGCCCTTCCATAGTCTTTTCGCGGGTCTCGTCGTCTCCCATGACGCTGACGTAGATCTTGGCATATTTCAGATCCGGCGTCACCTCCGCCGCTGTGACGGACGTCATGGGGTCAATCCGCGGATCCTTTAAATCTTCCCGCAGAATCATGCTCATCTCCCGGAGCACCTCGCTGTTGATCCGAATATTTTTCACGCTGTTTTTTCTCATTACCTCGGAACCTCCACCATTTTATAGCACTCGATCTGATCTTCTTCCTGTATGTCGTTAAATCCGGCAAATACAAGACCGCACTCGTATCCGGCGCTGACTTCCTTGACGTCGTCCTTAAACCGCTTCAAGCTGGCCAGGTCGCCCTCGAAAATCTGCTCGCCCTCGCGGGTAATGCGGGCGCGGCAGCCCCTCTCGATCTTGCCGTCCAGCACATATGAACCGGCAATCGTTCCCACGCCGGACGCCTTGAATGTCTGGCGCACCTCCGCGTGAGCGATGACTCTTTCCTCGTAAATCGGCTCCAGCATACCCTTCATGGCCGCCTCGATATCCTCGATCGCGTCGTAAATGACACGGTACAGACGGACATCCACGTTCTCTCTGTCCGCCGTCTCCTTTGCCATATTGTCCAGACGGACGTTGAATCCAATGATAATGGCGTTGGAGGCGCTGGCCAGGCTGACGTCGGACTCGTTGATCGCGCCCACGCCGCCGTGAATCACGCGAACGGCCACTTCCTCGTTGCTCAGCTTCAGAAGGCTCTGCTTTACGGCCTCCACGGAGCCCTGCACGTCGGCCTTGATGATCAGGTTCAGATCCTTGACGTTGCCCGCCTGAATCTGGCTGAACAGGCCGTCTAAGGACAGCTTCTTCGCCTTGGTTTCCTCTAACAGTTTATCCTTGCCCTGGTCTACATATGCCTGGGAAATCTGTTTTGCTTCTTTGTCGCTGTCGGTTGCCACGAAAATCTCTCCCGCGTCTGGAACTCCGTTGAGTCCAAGAATTTCTACAGGAGTAGAGGGTTTCGCCAGCTTCACGCGCTCTCCCCGGTGGTCGAGCATGGCGCGGACTTTTCCGTAGGCCGTGCCGATGGCGATGTGATCCCCGATGTTGAGCGTACCCTTCTGTACCAGCACGGTCGCAACCGGGCCGCGGCCCTTATCCAGCCTCGCCTCGATGACGATACCGCGGGCGCGCCGCTTGTCATTTGCCTTTAATTCGAGCACATCCGCCGTCAGGACAATCATCTCCAGCAGATTTTCAATACCCTCTTTGGTGTGGGCCGATACCGGACAGAACACGGTGCTTCCGCCCCACTCCTCAGGAATCAGCTCGTACTCCGACAGCTCCTGCTTCACGCGGTCGATGTTGGCTCCCTCTTTGTCAATCTTGTTGATGGCGACAATAATCTCTACTCCCGCCGCCTTCGCGTGGTTGATGGCCTCCACGGTCTGCGGCATCACGCCGTCGTCCGCTGCCACGACCAGTACCGCGATATCTGTGGACTGGGCGCCGCGCATACGCATAGAGGTAAATGCCTCGTGTCCCGGCGTATCTAAGAATGTAATTTTCTCTCCGTTGATCCGGACCACATAGGCGCCGATGTGCTGGGTGATGCCGCCCGCCTCGTGCTCGGTCACATCCGTCTGGCGGATTGCGTCCAGAAGGGACGTCTTTCCGTGATCGACGTGTCCCATTACGCAGACAACCGGCGGACGTTTCTTCATCTTGCTCTCGTCCTCTTCTTCCTCCTTCAGGAGCTCTGCCACCATATCCACCTTTTCTTCCAGCTCGGCGATGATGTCAAAGCTCAGCGCAATCTCCTCGGCCTCCTCAAAGGAAATCTCCTGGTTGAGCGAAACCATCTGTCCCTGTAAGAATAATTTCTTCACAAGGGCGGCGGCCGGCATCTTCATCTTCTCTGCCAGCTCACGGATTGTCAGGGACTCCGGAATCGTGATCTGCTTGATATCCTCCTCCGGCTCGTGCTTCACCGGCTCCGGCTTGATGAAGGCTCCCTTTCTGTTCGGATCCTTCTTGGACCGAATCCGGTTCATCTCTTCCTTGCTGCTCTTGCGGTAGCCGCCCTGCTTTGCGTTCTTATCCTCTTTCTTGCGGTTGTTCCGGTTGCTGCGAGAATTCTTCTGCTCCTGCTTGATTCCGTCAAATCCGCTCTGGGACTTCTCAAACCGCTCAAATACACGGTCGCCGCCGCGGCCACGATTGTTCCTGTTGTTGCGGCCCCCGTCATTGCGATTGCCACCGCCCTGACCCTGTCCGCGATTGTCACGGTTATCTCTATTATCCCGGCCCTGGCCTCTGGCGTCTCTGCCCTGACCGCCCTGGCCGCGATTGTCCCGGTTATCACGGTTGCGGTTATCACGACTGCCGCGGTTGTCACGATTGCGCCCGTTGTTCTGACTGCCGTGACTGCCTTGGCTGTCATGGCTGCGGTCGCTGTTCTGACTGCCTTGGCTGCCCTGGCTGTCATGGCTGCCATGACTGCGGTTGCCATCGCCGCTTTTCTTCTGGGCGTCCGCTCTGGCCGCCGTCTCCCTCTTCGTCTCCGAAGCGGCAGACGCCGCACCTCTCTCTGGTGTATTGCGGATGTTCTCCTTCGCATCCTGCCCAACAGCAGACTGTGTCAGTTGCTGCGCCTGTGATTCTTTCTGCTGCAGTTGCTGTGTCTGCTGCGTTTTCTGCTGCGTCTGCTGCGAATTTTGCTGCGGTTGCTGCGAATTTTGCTGCAATTTTTGCTGCGTTTTCTGCTGCATCTGCTGCGATTTTTGCTGCGATTGCTGCTTTTGCTGCATTTTTTCCGCCTTCGCAGCAGCCGCCTGCTCCCTCTCCGCCGCCTTTTTCTGCATAAAGTTCTTCATGAGAAAAGCAATCGCCGCGTCCTCAATGTTGCTGTTGGCGCCCTTGACCTCAAATCCGTTCTCGTTCAAATATCTGACCAGGTCGCCGCTCTTGATGCTCTTATCCTGCTGCTGCATGCTCCTCGCTATCTCATATATTTTCATTTTTGCCATATTATGTTACCTCCAGATCTAAATTCTTTCCTATAGACACTGCAAATCCTCTATCTGTAACTGCCAGAGAGGCCCTGAACTCCTTGCCGACGGCATTCCCCAGAAGTTCTCTGTCCCCGAACCGCGCACAGGGCACTTTGTAAAAATGACAGGAATCTATAAACTTTTTTCGGGTGTTATCCGACGCGTCCTCCGCTACGATCACCAGCTTGGCGCGCCCGTCCCGGATCGCCTTCTCCGTCATGAACTCTCCGCTCACCACGCATCCGGCTTTCATCGCCAGCCCCAGGCTCCCCAGGACTTTTTTACTCTGTATCATAAAACTGCCTTTCTAACTCATCATAAATTTCATCGGGTATGGCGGCCTTGAAAGCGCGCCCAAGAGCGCCGCTCTTTCTCGCTCTCTGTAAGCATTCCTCATTGTCGCACAAATACGCTCCTCGTCCATTCATGCGTCCGGTGCGGTCCAGCGCAATCTGTCCCTCCGGCGTCCTCACAATGCGGATCAGCTGCTTTTTCTCCCGAATCTCCCGGCAGCCAATGCACTGTCTCTCCGGTTTCTTTCTGGTCTGCATACAGCACCCCTCTCTCATTCCCTCTAAATTCAGAATGTCTGCGACTCGCTCTTGATGTCGATCTTGTATCCCGTGAGCCTTGCCGCCAGTCTGGCATTCTGTCCCTCTTTGCCGATGGCCAGCGAGAGCTGGAAGTCCGGAACAACGACCTCCGCGCTCTTTTCCTCCGGGTCCACCTGAACCGATAAAACTCGTGATGGGCTGAGCGCGTGCTCGATAAACACGGCCGGATCCTCGCTCCACTCCACGATATCAATTTTCTCGCCCCTCAGCTCCTCTACCACGGCGTTGACGCGGATTCCGTTCATGCCCACGCAGGCTCCCACGGCGTCCACATCCGGGTCGTTGCTGTACACGGCGATCTTAGACCGGGAGCCGGCCTCCCTCGACACATTTTTAATCTCCACTATGCCGCTCTGAATCTCGGCCACCTCGGCCTCGAACAGCCGCTTCACAAGCTCCGGGTGGGTGCGGGAAATAATAATCCGCGGTCCCCTGGTCGTATCCTTTACCTCCATAACATAGAGCTTGATTCTCTCCTGCGGCGCGAACTGCTCCGTCGCCACCTGCTCCTGCGACGTCAAAATCGCGTCAATCTTGCCCAGGTTAATATTGTAATTGCCGTTGCTGTAGCGCTGCACCGTGCCGGTCACAATGTCGCGCTCCTTCATGTAATACTGGTCGTAGAGGACTTTTCTCTCCTCCTCGCGGATTTTCTGCACCACGACCTGTTTGGCCTTCTGCGCCGCGATGCGTCCGAAATTCTTTGGCGTCACCTCAAAACTGATGATATCCCCCAGCGCGCTTCCCGGATGCTTCACCTCCGCCTCGGTCAGCGAGAGCTGCAGCATCGGGTCCTCCACTTCCTCCACGACCTCTTTGTCCTGAAATACATGGAATTCGCCCGTCTCCCGGTCCAGGTTGACGCGTATGTTGTCCGACTTGCCGAACTGATTCTTGCAGGCGGCTAACAGCGAATTTTCAATGGCCTCTAACAAAATCTCCTTGCTTATGTCCTTTTCCTTCTCAATGGCGTTTAATGCCTCGATCAGTTCCGGATTCCCCTTCTGTGCTACTGTCTTTTTCATTTTCCCTTGTCCTCCAATCGTTTAAATACTAAAATTCGATATATTTGCGGATCAGCGCAATGTCCTTGATCTTAAAATCCATCTCGTTCTCGTCCATGGCGAGCGTGATAATCCCCTCATCCTCTTTATATGTCTTGAGAACGCCTACAAATTCTTTGTCGGAGAATTTCTTTCCGTCCTCCTCCCACGTCACGGGCGAAAACAGCTTGACCTCGACGTCCTCCCCCAGATTTCTCACAAAATCCTTCGGCTTCTTAAAGGGGCGCAGCAGTCCCGGCGAGCTCACCTCCAGAATGTAGGACTCCGAGATAAAATCCTCCCGGTCCAGCAAATCACTGAGCTCGTGGTTCACCTCCGTCAGATCGTCGATCGTGATGCCGCCTTCCTTGTCGATGTAGGCCCTCAGATGCCAGTTCCCCGCCTCCTTCACGAACTCCACGTCCACCAGCTCGTACTGACAGCGCTCCATGACCGGAGCCAGAAGCTCCTCCGTGCGCCTCTCATAATCCTGATATTTTCCCAAACAAAGACCTCTTTTCCTAAATCGAGTAGGAGGCGGTGATTAGCCGCCGTCCTCTCACACCACCGTGCGTACCGTTCGGTACACGGCGGTTTC
>CANRJU010000189.1 GCA_947631075.1 uncultured Lachnospiraceae bacterium | reverse complement strand
CGAGGAAATAGGGATTATCGCCCTCGGCGGGAGCGTAGGGAGACTTTGTCTCCATGAACCACACATACTCCCGTATCTTCTCTGTCCCCACGGCCTCGTTGAGATTATCGCCAATCAGAAGCGGTTCACCGAGATCATAGAAGCTGAAATCGCCGCCGGTACCCTCCACAGCGTTTTTGCCCTCTCCGTAGCCGCGGATGACACGCTTCACCCGCCCGGCAGTGATGGAATCGGCGTAGTCCATCATCTCGACGAGAATAAACTTACGATTGCCGCCGTCGGCTTTGTTCATGTTTAGAACGGCATGAGCGGTAGTACCGGAACCAGCAAAGGAATCGAGGATGATTGCATTGGGGTCATTGGCTATTCTAACAATCCGTTCTATGAGTTGTACCGGTTTGGGAAAATCGAATGAACTACTGGCATCTGAAAGAATATACCGGACCTCTCTTGTTGCCTTTTTGTTCCCCTCCAAGTCATTCCATAAATTTGTAACCGCTTTCTTTTTGTCCGCTAAATAAAACTTCTGATAAACTTGCCATCTAAAGGAGTTCCCATCAACAACTCTTTTCCAGAAAATCCTGCCTTCCTTTTTGAAGTATTCATAACCGTCAGAATTGCATATCCACCGACTTTCATATCCGGTTGGCCCAATAGGATAGACCAGAGAACCATCTGGAGCTTCAATGGGATAAAACATATTAGGGCGATCCTCTCTTCGGTTTTCGCCCCCTGTTCTCCGTAATGGCCTGATTAAAAACCGACCAAATTCATCTTCCATATCATAGATTTTGGTATCTTTTTCGTTCAAAGGCAAGCCATCAATTCCAACTCGATCAAGGTGCTTAGCAAACACCAGTATATAATCGGATTCTCCAACGATAGCGCGATTAACTACACCTGTATGTGTCCCGGTTGGGCGAGTAATGGTTGAAATATAGTTAGCAGCTCCAAAAATATCATTGCATAAGTATTTTAATGAAAATAATTCATTATCATCAATACTGATAAAAATAGCCCCATCATCCGCCAACAGCTTTTGGAGCAACTTGAGCCGCGGGTACATCATACATAACCACTTATCGTGACGGGTCAAATCTTCGCCCTCTTTGCCGACGACTTCACCGAGCCACTTTTTGATTCTCGGATCGTTTACGTTGTCGTTGTAGACCCAACCCTCGTTGCCCGTGTTGTACGGCGGATCTATGTAGATACACTTGACGCGCCCCTCGTACCGGGGCAAGAGCGCCTTCAGCGCTTCAAGATTATCGCCCCGAATGATCATGTTTTCGCTACCGTTGTCGGCGTCATGCAGCCCGTCCGCGTCAAAGCTGTACCGCCGCTCCAGTACCCGATAAGGTACTTCTTGATGGTGGTTTATCACTTTATCTTTTCCGATCCATTCAAGCGTGGGCATAGTTATTTCCTCCAAAACGACAATATAGCATCTGCATTTGCCTGAATTTGCATATAGATAGATTCAAAAGTTGTCCCTTTAAGTTGCAATAGCGGCCTGAACTCCGTATCATATATGTTCCAGAATTCTTTGTTTATTTTGTTTATAGAATCGGTTATTTCTTCCAAACAAATACCATCTGTCATCCTTATTGTTTCCTGATGCATTGCAACTTCAGACGCAGGGAGCGAACCGGGACACTTTTGCTCTATTGTTAGAAATTTCAGCGCATTCTCTCTTTGTTGTAGTTGCAGTTGCTTATTATACTGATTGATTTTCTTTTTACTAATCTGAAAGAGCTTGTCTGCAACTTCTTGTATCTGTTTAACTAATTCAGCAATTCTTTTAAAATCAACAGTATTAACACGAGTCATTAACTGATCGGTTGCTATTCGACAACTCATGCTATATTTTGAAAACTGGTTCATGGCATGGCTGGAATCAGTAAATTCAATATCCATCTCCCGACGCAGCATAATCATCGGATTAATTTCATTTAAAATGCTCCCAATGGTGGAGTCAATTTGTCTCCATTTATCAATCTCATTTTTCAAATAAGCATCCCGCTGAATTTGCTTCTTGGTAAACCATATAGTAAAGGCAAGGGCAACAATAGTTGCAGTTGCCCCAAGAATAGCGCCATAATAACTTAGTACATCTTCAGCACCCCACACGGTTATACATCCATTGCCTGCTTTATATGCTTCATTTATGGCAATAGGGCCACCGATGATGAAACCAACCACAATAACTATCAATATTGTAACCCACCATGCTTGTTTCTTTGGCATCCCATTATTTCCTCACTTCAAACCTTTTGTGATCTTATATATTTCCTGCTCTTGATTCTCTCATCCTTCAGCTCATCATCGGAGATAATACACGCATAGTCTTTCCATACCGTTCTGGAAATTCGATTCTCACAGCAATGAATCTGTATATGTCGGATGGATATACCCCAGAATTCCGATGTCTGCCGAACAGACCAATATTTCATTTTCCATCGCACTTTTTTCCTATAACTCAACGATTTATATTATAATTGAAAACACAAATGAAATCAAGAGATTTTAACGATAGTGATAAGAGTGTGACGCTATCCCACAAAAAAATGACCGTTCTTCGTAATGTGATAGACCGTCATTTTCCGCTGTATATGGACGGCTAATTTGCTTTCTTATTCTTCCTAAATCGTATTCGAACATTAGTGGCACCTTCAACCTTTCAAAGCCGAAGATGCCACTATTTTCATAACATTCTTTCTTAATCCCCTATTTGTCGAAAAAATATCCGTTGTGTAGTGAGTACTCTCTGAACTTGAAAATATATTGCCAGTCAAAAAAGAGATGATACATAACAAAACAAATTAAGACCAATGTAAAATGGAATCATCAAAAGAGGTAAAATAACGCTCTCTGCAAAAAGAACAACATCATCAAAGAGCCAGATGGCACAGCCACAGAGCTGATGATTTTGTGAAAACCCTCACAAATCGTTGTCTCTGATTTATTATGTGCCTACTTATCTGCCCAGCGGCAGAAAAGAAAAAAGCAATCGCTTTCCACTTGTCTTTCTCTGTACCCTGTACGACAGCTACCCTATTTCAGTTTGTTGGTTTGATACTGATTTATGCGTAGCTGCCTTCATGATACCCTCTTTTTAATTCATCATCACAATGATTCTCCATTCCTGTATTCTGAGCAATTCACTAACCATTTTCCCGACTTGCGACTGCCGATACGCTACTCTTTAGTCTCAATTTTATCCTTATTAGTCGCAGTTTTAACGTCTTTAGTCGCGACTTTAACTTGTTTAGTTGCGACTTTAACGTCTTTAGTCTCATTTTTAGTTGCAACTTTAATTTTTTAGTCGCATTTTTCACAGAATTGTTCCCCAAAAAATCATAATCGTAAGAATATGTTTCGTCCAAAGGAACAATAATCCGAAATACATTGCCTTTTCTAAACTGTGGATCCTGACCAGAATAAAACCGACTGAATTTAAACAGATTTCATGTTTACAGAAATAAAAAAAGAAACGAGCAGCCCGCTTGAGTGAAAACACTGTACGGTAAAAACCCATTTCTTACTGTTAATAATAAGCCTTTTTCCCATTCTGTCAATCCCTAATTTTATTTTTAGTGGAAATTTCAGAAATTTGCGAACCTCTCGGAAATCCCCAGCCATGTTTTATTATATGCAAAAAAGCGACAGCCCCCTCCCAGGTCAACTGCCGCTCAATCCGCGCCCTCATCGGGCGCGTTCTCTCTTAACTTTCATTCAGCACACTGCTTCTTTTTCTCTCAACTGAGAGATGAAATAGTTCTCTGCCTCCCCCTTGGACATCTCAAAGGGAATCGCCAGCTCTCCGAACAAATGCTCCTCTGCCATGTGCAGGTATCTCTCGTCGCTGGTGGTCGCTTTCTTTCCATTCTTAATACGGGTCTGATTTCTCTGATAGGAAGTTTTGATCAGCTTTACCCACTGACGGCTGTCGCAGGACCGGAGGGCTTCCTTGTAAATTTCTTCTCTTTTCTTGTCGTTCTCAATCCACAACGTCTCGATTTCATCCCATTCTTCTAACAGTTTGCGGGCTTCCTTTTTGGTCATCACAGACCGGGTCACTACCTTGCCGCCCTCGATGGGGACAAAGAGCTTGCTTCCGGACGTATACAGCGGCACCAGGGTATAGTACATACGACTGCTGCCCGTACCGGCCAGATCCATCTCCTGCACGGCCTCTACCCGGCACACGCCATGAGTGCCGTGAACCACATAATCTCCTACTTCAAACACGCCAACCCTTCCTTTCTCTTATTCTTACAATTAGTATACCACCTTTTTTCCATTTTTGTAAGTTTTTTTCTCTTATTGTAGAATCTTTGTGAAAAAGTACATAAAGAAGGGGTTCATGTATTGTGCACTTTAACCATTTTGCATGATATTTTTTAGGGATTCCATCACGCTTTTCATCTGATATTCGATCAAAAAAGCAACTCCGCCGTGCTCCGGCCACTTTTTTCTAATGACTTCAAGCAGCGGCATCACATAGCGCTCGGTCTCTCTTATGTAGATGCTCATCTTTTTTTCAGAGAATCCGAATGTCATCGTGGAAATGTTATTACAGCGGTCGATGACCTTCGCCACGCAGGCGAGCCGGTCCGCCGCTATGCCGTCAAAATACATTTTCTTATTTTCTTCTAAGGGCATCTCCTCCCGCCGTCTGTACGTCAGGCGTCTCACGGTTTCCCGGACCGTTTCATTGACCGGCAGATCCTCCGGCTCCGCTCCACAGTCCTCGCACACGTCATGCAGAAGAAGGGCGGCCACCAGCGCGTCCTCGTTCAGCCCCAGCGCCAGCGCGTGGCACGCCAGAGTCAGCGGATGTATGATATAGGGAACCTGCTCTGTTCCCTTGCGGAACTGCCCCTCATGAAGACGACGGCTCAAGGGCAGCGCCGTCTCGGTCTGCCCCATGCCGTCTTCTTTTGCCCTCTGTTCCAGATAGGCATACATTTGTTTTTCCGAAAAATATCGTTCCTGTGATTGTTCTACACTCATTTCTATATTGATCCTTATTTCTGAGCGAACTGCGTTCACATCGTGAAAAATCAGCGCATCAGCGTGATTTTCAACCTATTTCTCCGCCGCGGAGCAGATAAAGCTGATCTCCGCCTCTGCCGCCACCTTGCCGTCCACCGTGGCGACGGCCTTGCCAACTCCCATCGGTCCCTTGCACTTGATGATCTCCGTCTCCAGGCGGAGCCTGTCTCCCGGCACTACCTGCTTGCGGAATTTCGCGTTCTTGATTCCGCCAAAGAACGCCAGCTTTCCCTTATTCTCCGGCAGGCTGAGCACCGCCACGGCGCCCACCTGCGCCAGCGCCTCGATAATCAGCACGCCCGGCATGACCGGCTGCTCCGGAAAATGCCCCTGGAAAAATGGCTCGTTCACTGTGACATTTTTATATCCTACCGCCCTCACGCCCGGCTCCATCTCCTCAATGCAGTCGATGAGCAGAAACGGGTAGCGGTGTGGAATGATTTTCTTGATTTCATTGATATCCAACAGCATAGGTTCTTCTCCTTATTCTTCGTATGCCTTAAAAATCAGGGACGCGTTGTGTCCGCCAAATCCAAGGGAGTTGCTGAGGGCGATATTTACCTCGGTCTCGACGCCCTCGGACACGCAGTCCAGATCGCACTCCGGA
>CANRJU010000188.1 GCA_947631075.1 uncultured Lachnospiraceae bacterium | reverse complement strand
AAACTTCAGGATAAAAGAGGTGACAGATGGTGGCGGACTTGGTTCAGATCCGGGATGCACAGCAAAAAAAACGAGCCGAAAAATTTAAAAATAAAAAATTGCTGATCATTATTGCCGGCATCGTGCTCCTTGGCATGGCGGCTCTGTTCATCGTCACCTGGTATTGGAACCACCGGTGCTATGACAGCTACGAAACGGCGGGCGAGGTCCCCCGCAACGACAGCGGCAACATGGGATATATGTACATGAACGGGGATATTATCAAGTACAGCCGGAGCGGCATCAATGCCATGGACGGCACGGGAAAGGTGCTGTGGAGCGGCGGTTTTGAGATGACCCAGCCCCAGGTTGACACCTGCGGCGATTACATTGTGGTGGCGGACATCACGGGCAAGCAGTTTTATGTGTATAACGGCGAGGACGAGGGGCAGAGCATAGAGACCGCGCTGCCGATCGTGCGGGCCAAAGTGGCGGCCAACGGCATGGTGGCGGTGCTTTTGGAGGACACGGATTCCAACGTACTCAACATTTACAATCCCTATAATACAACAACCCAGCTGTTAGTGGAGATTCCCACCAATGTCAGCGAGGAGGGGTATCCGCTGGATTTCGACATCTCGCCGGACGGCGCCAGCGTGGCCACCTCGTATCTGACCATTACCGGTAATAAGATGGAGAACCGGGTGGGGATTTACAATTTTACCGAGGTGGGGCAGGACAAGAATACGCTGGTGGGAGGAATGGAGCTGGGAGAGAGCATGGTTGCCTGCGTGGAATTTGTGGAAGAAGATGAGGTCGCCGTGTTCCACCAGGGCGGCGTGGCGCTGTTTGGCCACATGAAGCAGCCGGAACTTCTCGGCAAGCTGGAGTTTCAACAGGAAATTGCAAGCGTAGCATGTAATGAAAAATATATCGCGGTCGTGACCCGCGGCGAGGACGACAGCCGCGAGCTTCACATGTACGATCATAAGGGAAAAGAAAAATTGTCCCATCCGGTTTCCTATGAATATTCGGATATGAAGCTCTACAGGGATGAGATTTTTTTCACATCCAGCCGTAGCTGCCATATTCTGAGGGCGAACGGGCAGGAGAAGTTCAACTGCGATTTTCCGGACGGACTGGACACGGTATTCCCCACCGGCAGTGGAAGGCATTATATTGTTATAGAACCGGAAGTGATCCGGAAGATAAAACTTGTAAAAAAATAAAAATCAGCACAAATGCAGTACAGCATAATGCAATGCAGCAAATATAATATTACATTTGCAATATTATATACACAATGCGGCTAATAGTAAACAGTATATGCGGACACATAGCATATATTGTATGAGGTACTTGACAGGAGGAGATATCACGATGGAATGGCATATCGCGGATCTGGCAGCGCTCGTGCTTGTGGCGCTCTGCTGCTGGCAGGGGTGGAACCAGGGATTTTTGATGAGGCTGTATACGCTGGTGCGTTTTCTGCTTCTGTTGGTGCTGACTATAGTTCTCGTGCCGCTCTTGCTGCCGATTCTGCCGGACACGGTTCCGGGGCGCGAGGGCGTTATCATCGTGTTCGCGATGGTGGTGGCCGCCGTGATTCTTCATGTAGTGGAAAATCTTTTGAAGATCATGGAACGCCTGCCCCTTGTCAGCGCGGTCAACAAAGTCGGAGGCGCGGCGCTGGGCGCGGTCCTGGGCGTGGTGTTCGTATGGGTCATTCTCCTTCTGATCGGTTCTTTCCAGGAGGCGCAGTGGTGCCAGTTTCTCTCCGGCTATGTGAAGCAGAGCCCCCTTCTGATGGAGCTCCAGAAATTCAATCCCCTTCCATATATAATGGAGAACTTTGATATTCCCACCTTGTGAGAAAAATGCTTGACAAAGAAAAAAACCCACGATATAATGATTTAGCATGCGTTCGTGGGTTTTATTTCTCTGAAAAATTTTTTGTGAGAAGATTTTTTGCAAGAAAATTTTGGGTAAAAAATTCAGGAATGTGGCAGAATAAAACAACAGGAGGTGAAAATTAATGCCAACTTTTAACCAATTAGTAAAGCAGGGAAGGAAATCGGTCGTAAAGAAGTCCACTTCTCCGGCGCTGCAGTCCTCTTACAACTCTTTGAAGAAAAAGTCTGTAAGCAACAGCTCTCCGCAGAAGCGCGGCGTATGCACGGTTGTTCGTACTGCTACACCGAAGAAGCCTAACTCAGCGCTCCGCAAGATCGCCAGAGTTCGTCTTTCCAACGGCATCGAGGTGACAAGCTATATTCCGGGCGAGGGACACAACCTTCAGGAGCACAGCGTTGTCATGATCCGTGGCGGACGTGTTAAGGATCTTCCCGGTACCAGATACCACATCATCCGTGGAACACTGGATACCGCAGGTGTTGCGAACCGGAAGCAGGCTCGTTCCAAGTACGGCGCGAAAAGGCCGAAAGCTGCCAAATAAGCTAATGTAAAAGTACCGGATTAATTTTTGCGTCTTTATGATAGAGATAGAGTGAGGCGCGGGAAGGCGGAAGGCTCCGGCTCTGCGGCGTCACAACAGGCAAGATTTAAGCTGGTGCGGACACAAGTCGTGAGTACCTGTGAATTAATATTTATTAAGGAGGGAAGTAACGTGCCACGTAAAGGACATATTCAGAAAAGAGATGTATTGGCCGATCCAGTTTACAACAACAAGATCGTGACAAAGCTGATCAACAACATCATGCTGGATGGTAAAAAGGGCGTTGCTCAGAAGATCGTATACGGCGCATTTGAGCAGGTCGCGGAAAAGACCGGCAAGGATGCCCTGGAAGTATTTGATGAGGCAATGAACAACGTAATGCCTGAACTGGAGGTTAAGGCTAGACGAATCGGCGGTTCGACCTATCAGGTTCCGCTGGAAGTTCGCCCTGACCGCAGACAGGCGCTGGCTCTCCGCTGGCTGACCACCTATTCCCGTAACCGGGGAGAGAAGACCATGAAGGAGAGACTGGCCAATGAGATCATGGACGCCGCTAATAATACCGGCGCATCTGTGAAGAAGAAAGAAGATATGCACAAGATGGCGGAGGCAAATAAAGCGTTCGCGCATTATCGTTGGTAAAAGGAGGAACTGGCTTTGGCTGGAAGAGATTACCCACTGGAGCGTACCAGAAATATTGGTATCATGGCTCATATCGATGCCGGCAAGACGACGCTGACCGAGCGTATTTTGTACTACACCGGCGTCAATTATAAAATCGGTGAGACTCATGATGGCGCTTCCACGATGGACTGGATGGAGCAGGAGCAGGAGAGAGGTATTACCATTACTTCTGCGGCTACGACCTGCCACTGGACGCTGGAAGACCACCACAAGGCAAAACCGGGTGCGTTGGAACACCGGATTAACATCATTGATACTCCGGGACACGTCGACTTTACGGTCGAGGTTGAGCGTTCCCTGCGCGTGCTGGACGGCGCCGTAGGCGTGTTCGACGCGAAGGCCGGCGTTGAGCCGCAGTCTGAGAACGTATGGCGTCAGGCTGACACTTACAACGTACCGCGTATGGCATTCATCAACAAGATGGATAAGATGGGCGCTGATTTTTATTACTCTGTACAGACGATCATTGACCGTCTGGGCAAAAACGCGATTCCCGTTCAGATTCCGATCGGCAAGGAGGACGATTTTGTCGGACTTGTCGACCTGTTCGAGATGGAGGCGTATTATTACAAAGATGACAAGGGCGAGGACATCGAGATTACAGAGATTCCGGACGACTTAAAGGATACTGCCGCAAAGTGGCATGAGAACCTGGTCGAGAAGATTTGCGATCTGGATGACGACCTGATGATGATGTATCTGGAGGGCGAGGAGCCTTCCGTAGATGAACTGAAGAAGGCGCTGCGCAAGGGCACGATTGCCTGCGAGGCGGTTCCGGTATACTGTGGTTCCGCTTACAAGAACAAGGGCGTTCAGAAGATGCTGGACGGCGTAATCGAGTATATGCCGGCTCCGACCGATATCCCGGATATCGCAGGCGTGGACGAGGATGGAAATCCGGTTACCCGCCGCTCCTCAGACGACGAGCCGTTTGCCGCTCTGGCATTCAAGATCATGTCCGACCCGTTTGTTGGAAAACTGGCGTTCTTCCGTGTGTATTCCGGTACATTGAATTCCGGTTCTTATGTACTGAATGCGACGAAGGGCAAGAAAGAGCGTGTAGGACGTATTCTGCAGATGCACGCCAACAAGAGAAGCGAGTTAGACAAGGTGTACTCCGGAGATATCGCCGCAGCCGTTGGATTTAAGCTGACGACGACCGGTGATACCATCTGTGATGAGAAAGCCCCGGTAATCCTTGAGTCCATGGAGTTCCCGGAGCCGGTTATCGAGCTCGCAATCGAGCCCAAGACAAAGAACGACCAGGGCAAGATGGGCGAGGCTCTGTCAAAGCTGGCAGAGGAGGACCCGACGTTCCGCGCTCACACCGATTCCGAGACGGGACAGACCATCATCGCCGGAATGGGCGAGCTGCATCTGGAGGTTATTGTAGACCGTCTGCTGCGCGAGTTCAATGTAGAGGCGAACGTAGGCGCTCCGCAGGTTGCTTACAAGGAGACCTTCACCAAGGAAGTGGAGGTCGACAGCAAGTACGCGAAGCAGTCCGGCGGTCGTGGTCAGTATGGTCACTGCCGCGTGCGCTTTACGCCGATCGACCCGAACGGCGAAGTTACCTATGAGTTTGAGTCCACCGTTGTGGGCGGCGCGATTCCGAAGGAGTATATCCCGGCAGTAGACGAGGGTATCCAGGAGGCGTGCCAGTCCGGTATTCTGGCTGGATTCCCGGTACTGGGCGTTCACGCGAACTGCTACGACGGATCCTACCATGAGGTCGACTCCAGTGAGATGGCATTCCACATTGCCGGATCCATGGCGTTCAAAGAGGCTATGCAGAAGGGCGACGCCGTACTGCTTGAGCCGATCATGAAGGTCGAGGTTACCATGCCGGAGGAATACATGGGCGACGTCATCGGAAGCCTGAACGCAAAGCGCGGTCAGATCGAGGGTATGGACGACCTTGGCGGCGGCAAAATCGTAAGAGCGTTTGTTCCGCTGGCCGAGATGTTCGGTTATTCCACAGAACTTCGTTCCGCTACACAGGGACGCGGCAACTACTCCATGTTCTTTGAGAGATACGAGAGATGCCCGAAAAACGTACAGGATAAGGTTCTGGATCAGAGAAATGGCAAGTAATTTGCTATTTCTGAGATAATTTTACACAAATAGATAAAAGAGGGCTTGCATTTTTGGCAAGTTTCCTCTATAATAAGTGCTATATATTGGCAATGTTTCTAAATAAAATTATTTAAAAGAAGTTAAGGAGGACGTTTAGAAATGGCTAAGGAAAAATATGTTAGAAGTAAACCCCATTGTAACATTGGTACCATCGGACATGTAGACCATGGTAAGACTACTCTGACAGCCGCTATTACAAAGGTATTGGCAGAGCGAGTAGCAGGTAACGAGGCTACTGATTTTGAGAATATCGATAAGGCGCCGGAGGAGAGAGAGCGTGGTATTACTATTTCTACCGCTCACGTTGAGTACGAGACCGAGAAGAGACACTACGCACACGTTGACTGTCCAGGACATGCTGACTATGTAAAGAACATGATCACCGGTGCTGCTCAGATGGACGGCGCTATCCTGGTAGTTGCCGCTACTGACGGTGTTATGGCACAGACCAAGGAGCACATCCT
>CANRJU010000187.1 GCA_947631075.1 uncultured Lachnospiraceae bacterium | reverse complement strand
TCCCGCGTTGGCATGCACATAATTTTCATTGATGGATTTGATGCAGGCAATGGCCTCCACGCCGCCGGCCGCTCCCAGCAGATGCCCCACCATCGACTTGGTCGAGCTGATCTTGCACTTGTAGGCCGCGTCGCCCATGGCCAGCTTCAGCGCCCGCGTCTCAAAAAGGTCGTTCATGTGGGTTCCCGTTCCGTGCGCGTTGACATAATCAATGTCCTCCGGGGAAATGCCCGCGTCCTTAATCGCGTACTCGATGGCCTTGGCCGCGCCGCTTCCGTCCTCCAGAGGAGCCGTCACATGGTAGGCGTCGCTGGTCGCCCCGTAGCCGATTACCTCGCCGTAAATATGGGCGTTTCTAGCCTTTGCGTGCTCTAATTCCTCCAGCACGAGAATACCGGCTCCCTCGCCCATGACAAAGCCGCCGCGGTCCACGTCAAACGGAATGGACGCCCTCTTGGGATCCTCGGATGTGGAGAGGGCATTGAGCCCGGTAAATCCTGCCACGCCCAGCTCGGTAATGGCGCTCTCCGCGCCTCCGGCTACCATCACTTCCGCCTCGCCGTACTGGATCGAGCGGAACGCCTCGCCGATATTGTGGTTGCCGGTAGCGCACGCGGTAACTACGTTGATATTTTTTCCCTTTAATCCGAACTGGATGGAAATATTTCCTGCCGCCATATTGGAAATGAGCATCGGAATCATCAGAGGCTCCACGCGGTTCGGTCCCTTGGTCTGGATTCTCTCATAGTTGCGCTGCACGCACTGCAGGCTGCCGATGCCGCAGCCCACGCTGCAGCCCACGCGGAAGGGATCCTCCTTCTCCATGTCCAGGCCGCTGTCCACTAACGCCTCCTTGGCCGCTACCACCACGTACTGGGCAAAATCCTCCATCCGCCTCGCGGACTTCTTGTCAATCACCTGGGTGGAATCAAAATCCTTTACCTCCGCTGCCAGATGCGCCTTGTAAGCGCTGGTGTCAAACTTTGTGAGAGGTCCGATTCCGACCGTTCCCTTTTTTACATTTTCCCAGAAATCCTTTACGTTGTTGCCGATTGGCGTAACTGCTCCCATTCCCGTAACTACTACTCGTCTGCTCATTTTGCCTTACCTCCAATTACTCCTTCTATTATTCTGTCTATGGTTCATGTCATTTCTGCGCCCGAACGCCTGTCACATGGCGATGCCACCGTCCACGCACAGCACCTGTCCGGTTATATAGCGGGCCCTGTCCGAGGCGAGGAATACCACGGCCTCCGCCACGTCCTCTACCTGGCCAAATTCGCCCAGAGGGATGGACTTCACTGCCTCCTCACGCACCGCGTCGGAGAGCTTGTCCGTCATCTCCGTGGCGATAAATCCGGGCGCCACCGCGTTCACCGTGATGTGCCGGGACGCCAGTTCCTTGGCCACCGCCTTGGTCAGCCCGATCACGCCTGCCTTGGAGGCGGAATAATTCGCCTGTCCCATGTTGCCGGTCACGCCGGAAACCGACGCGATATTGATAATGCGGCCCGCTCGCTGCTTCATCATCGGCCTGGTCACAAACTTGATTCCATTGAACGTCCCCGCCAGGTTGGTCTGAATCACGTCGGAAAATTCTTCCTCGGACATCTTCATGATGAGGTTGTCCCTCGTGATGCCGGCGTTGTTCACCAGAATATCAATCCGGCCGTACTCCTTCACCACGCCCGCGTAGAACTCCTTCGCCTGCTCAAAATCACTGACGTTGCACTGAATCGCTACGGCGCTGCCACCATTTTTCTCAATCTCGGAAACGACTTCCTCCGCCCTCTCCTTGGAGCCGTTGTAATTTACAACGACAAAGGCGCCCTCTCTGGCCAGCGCCAGGGCGATGCCGCGTCCGATTCCGCGTCCCGCACCGGTCACAACGGCTATTTTATCCTGTAATAACATACTAACCTCCAATTTTTCAAGCCAGCGCCTCCGCTAACTTATCAATGTCCTCCATCGTCCCCACCGTATATGTGACGAGCTCTTTTCCGATTTCCTTCGATATCTTCTTATTAAAGCCCGCCAGCGTCTTACCCGGTCCGATCTCGACAAACACATCCACGCCGTCCGCTACCATGGCCTCTACCGACTGCTGCCAGCGCACGGAATTGCTCACCTGGTTCACCAAAAGCGGCTCGATATCTGCCTGCTTTGTCACATATTCCGCGCTGACATTCGCCACATACGGAATCTGCGGCTCCAAAATCTCGATCTCATCTAACACCGCTTTCAGCTTTTCCCCTGCCCCCGTGAGGAGCTTGGAGTGAAACGGCCCGCTGACATTCAGAAGAACCGCCCTTCTGGCGCCCGCTCCCTTTAACTTGTCCGCCGCGTCCTTCACCTGCTCGATCTCGCCGGAAATCACGATCTGCCCCGGGCAGTTGTAGTTGGCGACCTCGACCTTGTCAAACTCCTCTATATTCGCCTCGATGTCCGCGGCGCTAAGCCCTAAGATGGCCGCCATGCCGCCCTCTCCGGCCGGGACCTCCTCCTGCATGAAAATGCCGCGCTTGCGCACCGCCTTCGCCGCGTCCACATAATTCATCGAGCCGGCTGCCACCAGCGCGCAGTACTCGCCGAGGCTGAGTCCCGCCGCCACGTCCGGCTTGATCCCTCTCTTTAAAATTTCCTGCATGATCGCAATGCTGGTCGTCAGCAGGCACACCTGGGTGTACTCCGTGATGTTGATATCCTCGTTCTCCTCAAAGCACAGCGCCTTCAGATCCAGTCCGACCGCCTCGCTGGCCTTGTCAAAAACCTCCCTTGCCTCCTCGGAGTGATCGTATACATCCTTTCCCATCCCCACCGCCTGGGCTCCCTGGCCCGGAAAAATAAATGCAATCTTGCTCATACAAACCTCTTTTCCAAGCGAACCACATTCGCTTTAGCGTCTTGTCGCGCGCGAAAAATAAGCTGACTGGCTTATTTTTCACATTAACCTCCATATCCGCCTTAAATAATTAACACCAAGACAAGGCACGCTATGTCATTGCCCCTCTTGGTGTCAACGCGGAACCTGTCACCAGGTACTTATGTGCAATCTGGTATTACTCTACCCCTTTGCTCTTTAAGAAATTAATTACGTCGCCTACAGTATTGATGCTCTCCAGATCGTCCGTAGGAATCTCTACGTCGTACTCCTCCTCCAGAGCCATAATCAGCTCGTACAGATCCAGGGAATCTGCTCCCAGATCGTCTTTAAAAGAAGAAGCCTCCGTAATGCTGTCCGCATCTACGCTCAACTGATCTGCAATAAGTTCCTGCATTTTTTCTAACATAATACTATTTCTCCTTTTTCCAAAAATTTTTTGACAATTTCAAATAACACTTTGAATTACAATGTATTTTATCCTATTACTATAGGTTTGTCAAGATTATAGCAAAATTTTCAGCGTATTTTCAGTCGATAACGGACTGACGTCCCCAATCGACACAAAAACCGCAGATTCTGCATGTCTACCTTCGTAGAACACACGTCTCTGCGGTCTCGCTGTCGAGCTTCGAAAGGGACTCGAACCCTCGACCCCTTCATTACGAGTGAAGTGCTCTACCAACTGAGCTATCGAAGCCAATGTTTTTCAAACAAGTTATATAATACATACAATAGCCCGTTTTGTCAACATTTTTTTTACGGATTATAAAATGGTTTTATGTTCTGAAAAACTTCAGTTTTTGAAAAACTTCAGTTTTTTCAATTCCTCATACAGCCTGTGAACGGGAAGTCCTACCACGTTATAGTAGTCCCCCTCGATTCCCTCGACATACTTGCCAAAGACGCCCTGTATGCCGTAACCGCCCGCCTTGTCGTAGGGTTCTCCCGACTGCACATAGTCCTCGATTTCTCTCTCCGACATGGCAGCGACGCGGACCTTCGTCCCCTCCGCAAAGCTGTGATGGCTCTCTCCATCCCGGTCTTTAACCCAGATTGTCACGCCCGTGTACACCATGTGCGCGCCGCCCTGCAGATTGGTAATCATCTGGACCGCCTGCTCCCTGTCCCTAGGCTTGCCAAGAATTTCTCCCTGCCAGGCCACCACGGTATCCGCGCCGATCACGATTCCCTCGTCAATCAGCGCGGATACCGCAGCCGCCTTCTGACGGGACAGCTCTATCGTCACAGCCGCGGGATCCGTGTCTGTGACGATTTCATCTGTATCCGATACCTTTATCTCAAAAGGGATGCCGAGCATCTCCATCAGCTCCCGCCGCCGCGGCGACTGGGACGCCAAAATAATCTTTAATTTTTTCATATTATTCCCCATTTCTGAGCGAACAAGTTCGCTCTAGCGACTTGTCGCGAAGAGGCGATAGAGAAAAAACTGTAAATACAGTTTGCGTAGCAGTTTCTCATCTGCCATCCAAAGGGAGCTATGCTCCCTTTGCAATTCTGTTTTCACCCAGAAACATCATCCGCTATTCCGCGAGCGCTAATATTTACGAAAAATACTTCACGCCGCTAAGGAAGATTTTCTGATCCTGCTCGCCGTAAATATTGACCGCAACGCCATCTCCCCGGCGCTCCGAGTGCGCCATCTTGCCGAGCACCCGCCCGTCCGGACTGGTAATTCCCTCAATCGCGCAGTAGGAGCCGTTGGGGTTGAAGTCCTCGTCCATCGTCGGATTCCCGTCAATGTCCACATACTGGGTAGCCACCTGGCCATTCTCAAAGAGCTTCTGAATCCACTCGTCGTTGGCCACGAACCGTCCCTCGCCATGAGAGGCGGGAACCGCGTACACGCCGCCCAGCTTTGCTCCCTGCAGCCAGGGGGACTTGTTGGTAACGACCTTGAGATATACCGACTTGGAAATATGTCGGCCGATGCTGTTGGTCGTGAGCGTCGGAGAATCCTCCGTCTGCGTCGTGATCTTTCCATACGGAACCAGCCCCAGCTTGATCAGCGCCTGGAATCCATTGCAGATGCCCAGCGCCAGGCCGTCCCTCTGATCCAGCAGCTCATGCACCGCCTCCTGAATCCGCTCGTTGCGGAATACCGAGGTGATGAATTTGGCGGAGCCATCCGGCTCGTCTCCGGCGCTGAAACCGCCGGCAAACATGAGAATCTGGGAACCGCGGATTGCCTTTTCAAATGCCGCCACGCTGTCCGTAATATTCTGCTCCGTCATATTTTTAAATACAAGGCTCTCGGTGTCGGCGCCCGCCTTCCGGAACGAAATCATCGTGTCGTACTCGCAGTTTGTTCCCGGGAATACCGGAATAAATACCTTCGGCCTCGCCACCTTGTGCCTGCACACATAAATGTCTTTCGCATCATACAGCTTTGTCTGAATATCTGCCTTTTCCACGCCGGATCTTGTGGGGAATACCTTCTCCAGCGTGCCGGTCCATGCCGTCAGCGCCTCGTCCACAGAAACCTTCTCGTCCCCGCAGACAAATGCCGCCTCATTAAGCACTTTTCCGAACCGGTCGTAGACAACGCCCGCCTCATCAAGCCTTAACAGATCGGATTCTGAAATCTCCGCCACGATCTCGCCGTAGGCGGGAGCAAAGTAAGACGCCTTGTCCCGGCTGCCGCACAGCTCCACGCCAAGCTTGTTTCCAAACGCCATCTTGGCGACAGCGTCCGCCAGCCCGTTTCCATCCAGCGCATACGCCGAGCAGATCACGCCCTCTCTCATAAGGCCGGTAATCTTCTCGTACTGTCCCATGATAAACGGATAGTCCGGCAGGTCGTACTCGTCCCTCTGAATCGGGAATCTCACGAGGATATTGCCTGCCTTTTTCAGCTCTCCCGTCACC
>CANRJU010000186.1 GCA_947631075.1 uncultured Lachnospiraceae bacterium | reverse complement strand
AGACAGCGGTTCCGGCTTGTCCCACTCCGTCTCCTTTGTGAGCTTTTCGATATTGGCCTCGTAGTTTCTCGGGCTGAACCAGCTGCGCCACACATTGCCCATGACCACGTCCAACTTCTTCTCGTCGGCCAGGGAGACCATGCTCCCGATGCTGGCGGAATCCGGGAGATAGTCGTCGCAATCAATAAAGTAGACGTACTCGCCCTCGGCGTGGGACAGTCCCACGTTCCGGCAGAATCCGACGCCCCGGGAGCGGATTTTGACCTCCGTATCCTCCTCCAGCTCCGGTTCCGGCTCCCCGTCAAATTCCTCCGACGGACCGCCCTCGCCCTTGCCCGGCTTTTCTTCCTCTGCTTCCTCTTTGCGTTCTTCCTCTAACTCCTCGTCGCTCTTGGGCCATGCCTCGTACACGGATACCTTCGAGTCTCCTGTCACTTCCTCCGGCACCTCGTCCCCCGCCAGGTCCTTCACGACGACAATTTCATAATCCGTAAAATCCTGCTGATGAATCGTCTCTATACATTCCGTCAGATAAAGGGGGCCCTTCCAGTACGGAATCACAAAACTTACTTTAGACATATTTTATCTCCTATCTGCCGAAACCGGCTATAATCATTTTACAACGATATTGATAATCCTTCCCGGCACATAGATTTCCTTTACAATGTCTTTTCCGGCCAGTTTGTCCGCAACGGCCTCTTTTCCCGCCGCGATGGCGTCCTCCTTCGACGCGTCCACAGCGATCGCCACGGTGGCGCGGACCTTGCCGTTGACCTGAACGCCGATCTCCTGCACCTGCTCGATGGTCTTGGCCTCGTCGTACTCCGGCCATGTGGTCTGAAACAGATATCCGCCGTAGTTCAGCTCGCTCCACAGCTCCTCCGTGATGTGGGGAGCCACCGGATTGAGCAGAACCAAAAGCGTCCTGAACTCGCCTCTTGTCACCTTGCCCTGCTTGTAAAATTCATTGACAAGCGCCATCATGGCCGCGATGGCTGTATTGTATTTCAGGGACTCGAAATCCCCGCTCACTTTCTTGATGGTCTGGTGAATCTTCGTCTCCAGCTCCTTGGAGTAGCCTTCCTCGTCCGTCACCATATCCCGGCACTTCCACACTCTCTCCAAAAATCTCCGGCATCCCTTCACGCCGTCCTCCGACCAGGCGGCCGCCGCGTCAAAGGCGCCGATGAACATCTCATAGGTGCGCAGGGTGTCCGCGCCGTAGTCCCTCACGATGTCGTCCGGATTTACCACGTTTCCGCGGGACTTGCTCATCTTCTCGCCGTTCTCTCCCAGAATCATGCCGTGAGAGGTCCGCTTCTGGTACGGCTCCTTCGTGGGAACTACTCCCTGGTCGTACAAAAACTTGTGCCAGAACCGGGAGTACAGAAGGTGCAGCGTGGTGTGCTCCATGCCGCCGTTGTACCAGTCTACCGGGAGCCAGTATTTCATGGCCTCTTTGCCCGCTAACGCCTTATCGTTCTTCGGATCGATATAGCGCAGGAAATACCAGGACGAGCCCGCCCACTGGGGCATGGTGTCCGTCTCCCGCTCCGCCTTGCCGCCGCAACACGGGCAGGTCGTCTCCACCCAGGAGCGTATGTTGGCAAGCGGGGACTCGCCGTTGTCCGTCGGCATATAGTTATCTACTTCGGGCAGCTCCAACGGAAGTTCTTCCTCCGGCACCGGAACATACCCGCACTTCTCACATTTCACAATGGGAATCGGCTCGCCCCAGTAGCGCTGTCTGGAAAATACCCAGTCGCGGAGCTTGAAATTCTTCTTCGCAGTTCCCACGCCCTTCTCCGTCAGCCACTGAATGATGGCCTCCTTGGCCTCCGCCACGGACTTTCCGGTCAGAAATCCCGAATTGACAAGCGTTCCCGTCGCCACGTCGGTGAAGGCCTCCTCCTCGACATTGCCCCCTGCGATGACCTCGATGATGGGCAGCCCGAATTTCTTGGCAAATTCCCAGTCTCTCGTATCGTGGGCCGGCACTGCCATGATGGCGCCGGTCCCGTAGCTCATCAGAACGTAATCCGATACCCAGATTGGAATCTCCTCGCCGTTCACCGGATTGATCGCGCTCAGCCCGTCGATGACTACGCCGGTTTTTTCCTTGGCGAGCTCCGTCCTCTCAAAATCGGACTTTCTCGCGGCCATCTCCCGGTACGCCACGATGTCGTCCCAGTTTTTGATCTCGTCCCTGAACTGGTCGAGATACGGATGCTCCGGCGACAGCACCATGTAGGTGACGCCGAACAGCGTATCCGGCCTGGTCGTGTAAATCTTCAGCTTTTCCTCTTTGCCCTTGATGGCAAAATCCACCTCGGCGCCGTGGGAGCGGCCGATCCAGTTCCTCTGCGATACCTTTACCCGCTCGATATAGTCCAGATCGTCCAGATCGTCGATCAGCTTGTCGGCGTACTCGGTGATTTTTAACATCCACTGGCTCTTTACCTTGCGCACGACCGGGCTGCCGCACCGCTCGCACACGCCGTTTACGACCTCCTCATTGGCGAGGCCGCACTTGCAGGAGGTACACCAGTTGATCGGCATCTCGCTCTTGTAGGCGAGGCCCGCCTTGAACAGTTTCAGGAAAATCCACTGCGTCCACTTGAAATAGGCGGGATCGGTCGTGTTCACCTCTCGGTCCCAGTCAAAGGAATACCCCAGCGCCTGGAGCTGTCCCTTGAACCGCGCCACGTTGTTTTTCGTGACTTCTTTCGGATGAATCTTATTCTTAATGGCATAGTTCTCCGTCGGCAGTCCAAACGCGTCCCAGCCCATGGGATAGAGCACGTTGTACCCCTGCATCCGGCGCTTTCTCGCCACGATGTCGAGCGCCGTATAGGGGCGTGGGTGTCCCACATGCAATCCCTGTCCGGACGGATACGGGAATTCCACCAGCGCGTAATACTTGGGCTTTGTGTAATCCTCCGAGGCGCAGAACGCCTTCTCCTCCTCCCACACTTTCTGCCATTTCTTCTCAATTTCTTTCGGGTTATAACTCTGACTCATTTTCTCCTCGTTTCCTCTCATTCCGCCGCTTCGTCGGCTTTTTCATTGTCCGGTCCGTCCTGCCCTTCTTCCGGCAGGCCCTCCTCCGGATCCTCCTTCTTTTTATCCTCAACCGTGATCTGAGCGATCAGATCCGGAATCGTGCCCATCCAGCCCTGCGGGAGCTCAACCACGCCCGTGGCCTTATAGGTTCCCGGCAGAGCGCTGTCGTAATCCTCGCTGCTCCATGTGACGTCCGCCGTCTCATAGTGCCCTCTGCTGTCCGTGATGACGACGCTTGCCGGCAGCTGGCTTCCGATCAGGGATTCCCACGGCGTCTCCGCCGGAACGCTGATTGCCGACGCCGAGACCGCTCCGCCGGAAACGCTGTCGAACTTGTAGCATACCTTGATCTTGCAGGACGCGCTCACCTTGCTGCCATCCTGGGCCTTCGCCGTGATCTTCGCCGTACCGGGGCTTATGGCCCTCACAACTCCCGTCTCGCTGACCGTGGCGACGGCTGTATTATTCGATGAATATTTGATCTTCTTGCTGGTCACGTCCGTCGGCGTAAACACCGCCTTTAGCTGCATGGCGTTACCCACATCCAGAGTCGTGGCCGGAGCGGATAGTTTCAGCGCCGTCGCGTACTGAATCACCGTGACGCTGCACATCGCCGTCGTGCCGGACCCGTCGGTGGCCTTGGCGATAATCTGCGCCTCGCCCGCCTTCTTCGCCGTCACCACGCCGCTCTTATTCACCGTGGCGATCGTCTTGTCCGAGGAGGAGTAGGTCACCTTCTTGGACGTGGCCTTCTTCGGCTTGATTTTCTTTACTGTCAAAGTAAATTTCGCTTTTTCGGCGTCTGAACCCAGATACAGCTTCTTGGACGTCTTGTTCAGAACAATCTGGCTGACGTCCACCGCAGTCAGCACTTTGTAGACCGCCGTGACCTTCGCCGTGTGCTTGATCTCGTCCTTGACGCTGTATGTCACCTTGTAGCGCCCCGGCTTTTTCGTGTTGACCTTCTTGACTTTTTTATACTCGGAGCTGCTGTCCAGCCGGTACATGATCTTGGTCTTTAACAGCTTCTTGGCGTCAAATCCGGTGGAGTTTTTGACCTTGATTCCCTTTTTTATGTTAAATTTGGAGCCATAGGCAATATTCTTATTCTCCACGCCCGTGATCTCCGGATTCATCTTGTGATAGGGATTCTCCGGGTCCGGATCGGTGGGATCCCAGCCCTGGTAGCCGTTGACCTTGATGGCGGATGGCTTTCCCAGAGGACCCGGATCGCTGTCATTGTAAATCGTCACCGGCGTCCCGGAAGGACAGTTGTCGTAAATCCACTTGCAATCCCCCACGGTGAGCCGCACGCACCCGTGAGAGGCCGTCGTGCCCAGCTTGTTGTACTGGACGTAGGACTGGGAAGCCTTGTTCCCCATCTCGTAATACCACACGGAGTGGAACAGAATGCCGTCGGTGATGCGGCTGCAGTACTGCCCGTAGCTGGGACCGTCCAGCGTGTGCCAGCGCAGCTTCTCCCCCAGGGAAAATGTGCCGGTGGGCGTGGCATACCCCGCCGAGCAGACAAACGCCTTGTAGGGTTTGTACTTGTCTCCCTGCCACTTATAAATCGTAACAACATTCTGCTGCTTATTTACCTTGATGGAATAGGTACTGGCGGCGTCCGCCGTCCGCGCCTGAAAAGCCAGGCACAGTATCATCAGTATTCCCACGGCCCACAGGGCCCTCATACTTTTCTTCATACATTACCTCCCGATAAGCATATGACATATGACATTATAATAGCAACAACAAAAACCTTTGTCAAGAATACTTCCCGATTCCCCGACATAGGATATACTAACTATTTACTGCAAAACTGGGGTATTTCTATGTCAATTATAGAATCCTTGATCGATCCGTACGGCCTGCCGGCCCTTTTCCTTCTCATTTTGCTGGAATACGCCTGCTTTCCTGTATCCAGCGAGCTCGTCCTGCCTCTGGCCGGTCTTTTGGGGTCCCGTCAGAACATGCCCTTTGTCGTTCTCGTCCTCCTCAGCACCGCCGCCGGGCTCATCGGCACCTTTCTCACCTACCTGGCCGGCCGTCTGGGGGGCTCGCCGCTTTTAGAGCGGGCCATGAAGCGCTTTCCCACCCTGGAAAAGCCCATTCTGGCCTCCTACCGGATTTTCGGAAACCACGGCGGAATCGCCGTATTCCTCAGCCGCCTGGTGCCCCTGTGCCGCACCTACATCGGATTTGTGGCAGGGGCCGTAAAGCAGCCTCTCCTGAGTTATCTGCTCTGCTCGGCCATAGGGATTCTTTTCTGGAACACGATCCTCACCGGCATCGGCTACTATTTTTACCAATACCGGCGCGTGTTCCTCCAGGCCTTTGTGCAGTACCGGAAATGGATCTTTTTCGGGGGCATTCTGATCTTATTTTTGCTGGTTCTTCGCTCTATCGGCAAAAAATCCGGAACAGACCGAGAAGAATCAGAATACTCCCGCCAATCCCGTTGACCTTTCTCACGTTGCAGCACATTTTTTCTCCCAGTGAGAGAAAGAGGACGCCGGACAGTCCGGTCAGAACGGGAAATACATACGCCAGGGCTCCCAAGCCCCCCAGGCCCAGCCCGGCGCTGACCGAATCAAGCGCCATGGCAAATCCCAGCACGCCCCCCTCCCACGGCTCCAGGGGCAAAAGGTTTTTTGACCTACAGCATACGCATTTCGCGTCCCATGAATTTTGAGACCCGTGAATTTTGGGA
>CANRJU010000185.1 GCA_947631075.1 uncultured Lachnospiraceae bacterium | reverse complement strand
GGCAATTTGTGAGAAGAACTTTCAGTTCTTTGGAGCGCTCACAAATTGCTTTGATGGCAGACGAGAAATCGTATTCACGAATTTCTCGTCGCCGCCGTCGCGTAAACGCTCCGGAATGGAGATTAAGATGTATAACAGGAGGACGAACGATGGCATTGCTACAGGAATGGCGTGACTACGCATATAGCGACGAAATGCAAAATTCAAAAGAAGGGGAAAAGCTCTGGAAAGATTACTTTACTTTGGAAAAGGGCATTTACGAGAAAATATTATCCGCCCCCGACGAGACAGTTACCGGCACGGTAGAGGAGTTAGCTGCCCGGTATGAGGTTCCCCTCTCCATGATGGTGGGATTCTTAGACGGCATCAACGACAGCTTGCGAGAGCCCAATCCCATTGAGACGATGGAAAAGGACACAGAGGTAAATCTGGGCTACGATCCGGAGAAGCTGTATTACAATATGGTGGACTGCAAGGCGGAGTGGCTGTACACGCTTCCCCAGTGGGACGAGCTTCTGACCGAGGAGCGCCGCAAGGAATTGTATAAGGAGCAGAAAAACTCCGGCACGATCCGCAACGAGAACCGCAAGGTAGGCCGCAACGATCCGTGTCCGTGCGGCAGCGGCAAGAAATATAAGCACTGCTGCGGAAGATAGATGTGAGTTATTTAAAACTGCCTATGTTAAAGAGCCCCCACGCGAACCGCGCAGAGGCTCTTTTATAATCATATTCGACGATATTTCCGCTCAATCTGTAAATACACAATGCACATAGCAATCGTAATCACTACGACGCCAATCGTTATAGGTATGAATAAAATTGAATTTTGCTCAAGAAATAATAATGGGATTCCACATATCTCAATACATATGGCGTAAATAAACCAGAGCAGCGCGACGGCATGATTATATTTATTCGTATCTTTAACCTCCGGCGGCTTTACTCCCGTGAAAAAACCGACCGGCTCCTTTGACCTCCATGCCGAAACGCCAATGCCTAAAAGAAAAATACTCACCAAACTCCATATTACAAATCCTATGATCATGCTGGTCCTCCATAAAAATTTAATATTTTATCTCATCACAGTCTTTATTATGAGCAGTACCCATTCACCGTTCTTTCCTTTCGCAGCTCCTTAACCATCACCATAACATCCTCTTCCGTTTCCAAACCAAGCCTCTCTGCCTCCCCCGAAAATGCCTCCTGCGCCTCTCTCAATGCTTCCATAGAAGAATTTGCCAAATAAATCCGTCCCGCTTCTTCCAAAACAACCTCCTTCCATGCTACTCATAAATCGCCCGCGCCGTCTCCACCTTATTCATGGAATAGAGATGAATCCCGTCCACGCCCCGTTCCAAGAGTTCCGCCATCTGCTTTTTCGTAAAGTCAAGGCCGGCTTTTTTCAGATCCTCCGGCGAGTCCTTGAACCGCTCTAAATCGTCGGCCAATTTTTTCGGAAGCTTTGTCCCGGACATCCCCACGATATTTTTTACCTGGCTCGCCGACGTAATCGGCATGAGCCCCGCCAGGACGGGAACCTCAATTCCCGCCGCCCGGACTTTTTCTATAAAGCGGAAAAATACCTGGTTGTCATAAAACATCTGGGTAATCAAAAAGTCCACCCCTTCGTCTATTTTCTTTTTCAGATTCTTTATATCCTCCTCCATGTCGGACGCCTCCGGGTGAACCTCCGGATAGCAGGCGCCCGCCACGCTGAAGTCGTAGGCGGCCTTCACATCTCTTGTCAGGTCGGAGGCGTGCTCATAGTAGCGCGCCGCAAACTGCTCGTCCGTCATGGTCCGAGGCTGGTCGCCCCGCAGCGCCAGCAGATTTCGGATGCCGTTCCGGTACAGGTTGGTCAGAAAATTGGTCAAAAATAATTTGTCCGGTATCGCCGCGCAGGTCAGATGGGTCAGCGCCTCGATGCCGCACTGATTCTGAATATAAGATGCTATGGCAAAGGTATTCTCGGCTGTATTTCCGCCTGCCCCGTAGGTCACACTGATAAAACTTGGATGCAGCGTCTTGAACTGGTCCAGCGCGTCGTAGATCACGGAGACGTCCGCGTCCTTTTTGGGCGGAAATACCTCCAGAGAATAAGTCGGCCTGTTTTTATGAAATAAATCCTTAATCATGATGTCTCTCCATTCGCAGAAGTTCGTTTTAATATAAATTTGGCAATCGGGCGCTCAATCAAAAATGTCATTGCCACAGCCACCACAAGAGAAATCAGGATGCACAGGGCAAAATACTCCCACTGCCACACCTTGTCTCCCAGCTGATTCGGCGGAACATCCCCCTCCCAGGGCGGAATCCGCAGATCCTTCAGCTTTACGGAAACATACTGATGGCAGAGGTATAAATTAAAGGAAATCGCCGCCAGAAAACGCATGACGCGATTGTCCCAGATGGCCCGGAACCAGCGGGCTGACATAATCGTACTGATTATAAATGTCAGAAACAGCAGGGACAAAAGATACCGGTAATCCACCTGCCACTTTGTCTCAAGGCCGTAGCTCATGCGGTGGTCGCACATGATCTTATACAGCCAGATGCACGCCAGCGCCACGGCCGTAAAGAAAACGCCCTCCGCCCGGTTTCTCTCCCGGTCCTTCGTCATAGCCACATACACCCACGCGCCCAGCATGCCGTTAGCGTAGACCCCGGCAAATGTCAGCGTATTGTTCAAAAAGAGATTCTGGTCGATCTCGTAAAAATTGCGTCCGATTAAAAAGCAGCTGAGCAGGCCCACGCCCGTCATGCACCAGTATGTAATCATCGGCTTTTTCTGGAAAGCCCGCGCCAAAAGCGGAAACAGGGCGTAATACTGCACAAGCACCGCCACCGTCCACAGCACGCCGCCTAAGTGGGTCCCCTGGTTGGATACCGCGAACCAGTTGTTCAAAAAGACAATGTGCGGAACCAGATCTTTCAGCATATCCGCTATGTTGGCATACTCGCCGAGGGGCAGGGCAAAGAGGAACAGCACAATAAAGAGATACACATAATACGAGGGCATGATCCGCGCCGCTCTCCTTATGTAAAAACTCTTTGTGTCCGGAACTTCTTCCTCGTATACCATGCTTCTCGCATAGGGCAGAAACAGGCAGAACCCGGATAGCAGAACCAGCAGATCCACCGCTATGGCACCATTGCGCGGCAGCCAGTCCAGATTGATAGGGCCTGCCACCGGGATGAGCCAGGACTGCTGCCAGAAATGGAACCAGACAATAATCAAAATCGCCACGGCTCGGATGCCGTCCAGCACGCCAATATGCCCTGTCTCATATTCTTCCGGAGCCGAAACTTCCTCCGTCGATCTTATTTCAATCATAAAAGTCCTCCATTATTTTCAGGCCAGCGCCGCCGTCACAATCGCCATAGAATACACCTCTGACGCATTGCACCCGCGGGACAGGTCGTTGATCGGCGCGTTCAGCCCCAGCATAATCGGGCCGTACGCCTCAAAGCCGCCCAGACGCTGAGCGATCTTGTATCCGATATTTCCCGCGTTGATATCCGGGAAAATAAAGGTATTCACAGAGCCGGCCACCGGATTGTCCGGACACTTGGTGCGGGCCACACGGGGCGATACCGCCGCGTCGAACTGCACCTCTCCGATGATGGGAAGCTCCGGCGCCGCCGCCTTTGCCTTCTCCGCCGCGTTGCGCATCTTGTCCACGTCCTCACCACTGCCGGAACCAAAGGTGGAATAACTCAGAAATCCTACCTTGGGATCGATACCGAATGTCCTCGCGCACTCCGCTACATCCAGCGCAATCTCCACCAGCTCATCCTCTGTCGGCTTGATATTGATAGCGCAGTCTCCCATAGCAAGTACCGTGTTGCCGCCGGTCGCGGACTCGCGCACGAGAATAAAGCAGGACGCCACAATATTTTTATTCGGTTTCGTCTTGATAATCTGAAGCGCCGGACGGACCGTATCCGCCGTAGAATATGTAGCGCCTCCGAGCAGCGCGTCCGCCTTTCCCATCTTCACAAGCATGGTTCCAAAATAATTGGCATGGGAACACGTCTCCTTTGCCTGCTCCAGCGTCATCCCCTTGCTCTTTCGGAGCTCGTAGAGGCACTGCGCCATCTCGTCCATCCCCTCGTAGTTCTTGGGATCGATGATCTCAGCGCCCCGGATGTTGAATCCGCTCTCCTCAGCGGACTCCGCGATCTCGTCCTTATTTCCGATCAGAATCGGCGACAGGAACGTGCTCGCCAGCAGCCGGGAGGACGCCTCCAGAATACGCGGATCGCTCCCCTCTGTAAACACGATCTTCTTTGGATTTTCCTTGAGAATACTTATTAACTTGCCAAACATATACCTTCCCTCCTAAATATAGTTTTCACTTTCTATACTTTCTATGATAACAATTTTCAGCCAAAAAACAAGGGGCAACTTGCGTTTTTCGCTCCCTTTTTTTCTTCCCGCAAAGTAGAAAAATCAGCGGTACGCCTCTGCCAGCGCCTTGAAGGCGGGCAGGGATTTTTCAATCTGTTCGGTGGACACGCAATAGGAAATCCTCACGAAGCCCGGCGTCCCAAAGCTGTCCGCCGGAACGATGAGCAATTCAAATTCCTTCGCCTTTTCCGAAAAGGCATTGGCGTCCTTCTCCAGCGCCTCCACAAAGAGATAAAAAGCGCCATCCGGCTTGATGCACCGATATCCGTACTCAGTCAGGGCGTTGTACAGAAAATCCCGGTTCTTTTTGTAAATAGAGACATCCGACGTCTTGCCCATGCAGCGGGCCACCACCTGTTGAAAAAGGCTGGGCGCGCACACATACCCCAAGGAACGTCCCGCTCCGCACACAGCGGCGTAAATCTGTTTCCACTCCGCCGCCTTATCTGACACGGCGATATATCCGATGCGCTCTCCCGGCAGCGACAGAGACTTGCTGTAAGAATAGCACACAATAGTATTGTCATAATAATTCATCAGATAGGGGACCTTCACATCCCCGTACACCAGCTCCCGGTAGGGCTCGTCGGCAATGAGAAAAATCGGATGCCCGTACTCCTGCTGCTTTTTCTCAAGCAGGGCGCACACCGCTTTGATGCAGTCCTCCGTAATAACTACGCCGGACGGGTTGTTGGGAGAATTTAAAATAATTCCCTTGGTGTGGGCGTTCATCGCCTTCTCTAACGCCTCCAGATCGATCTGAAAATCCGCCGGATCGCTGTTTACCGGCACAAAAACGGCTCCGGCATTTTCCACGAATACGCGGTATTCTGGAAAATACGGGGCAAAGGAGATGAACTCGTCTCCCGCCTCGGTCAGCGCCTTAATCGTAATGGTCAGGGACGCCGCCGCCCCCACCGTTATATACAGATTGTCCTCCGTCAGATGCAGGCCGTGCTGACCGTTGAGATACTCCGCGATGTTTTTGCGCAGACCGGCGTCTCCCTGAGCCGACGTATAGCCGTGGAGAAGCAGGTCGTCCTCGTGTTCCAAAAGGTCGATCGCCGCCTCCTTCACGCAGTCCGGCGCCGGGACGCTGGGATTGCCGATGCTGAAATCAAACACCTTGTCCTCGCCGATCTCGGCCTTCCTCTTTTTCCCGTATTCAAACAACTCCCGGATCACGGAACGGTTCGTTCCCAGCTCCGCCATTTTCTGTGATAACATAATCTATAAGCTCCTTTCCTTAATGTGTTCCCTGAAAATTATGTCTCCCCGCCTATTCGCTCTCCGCTCCACAATGTGTTCCCTGAAAATCATCCTTCGCCTATTCGCTCTCCGCTCCACAATGTGTTCCCTGAAAATTATGTCTCCCCGCCTATTCGCTCTCCGCCGCGGAGCAGA
>CANRJU010000184.1 GCA_947631075.1 uncultured Lachnospiraceae bacterium | reverse complement strand
GGTCTGTGATGCAGGTGAACCAGATGAAGGTAAAATGGGTAAATTCTTCCACCACGGCCTGGGCTTCCCAGGTGGCGAAGCACTACGACCCGGAGGCGAAAAAGGACAAATATTACCTGTATTATTGCAGCTGGGACAAGACGTCCATGGGCAAGCAGTCCATCGGCGTGGCGGTGGCGGACGCCCCGACGGGACCCTTTGAGGACATCGGGGAGCCTCTCGTGAAAGGGACGCTGACCGATTCTCAGAACAGCAACTGGGACGACATCGATCCCACAATCTGGGTGGAGAAGGACGAGTCCGGGGAGGAGCACCGGTATCTGGGCTGGGGCAACAGCCGCTTTTACACCTGCGAGCTGAACGAGGACATGATCTCGGTGAAGGATTTAAACGGCGACGGAGAGATTACCTACGGCGACACGCCGGAGGAGGGAGACGTGCTTCCCAAGCAGGTCAGCGCGTTTACCGAGGCGCCCTGGTTCTACCGCAGACAGGATGAAAATGGCAATTACTACGGCCCCTACTACCTGTTCCACGCCAGCGGATGGCGGGAGAAAATGGCCTACTCCATCACCGACGACCCGATTTCGGGGAATTATACCCTGAAAGGAACGCTGATGCCGCCCACGGCCACATCCAACACAAATCACATGGCGGTATTTGATTTTAAGGGAAAAACATATTTTGTATATCACAATGGATCTCTCCCGGCGGGCAACGGGTACCGGCGCTCCGCCTGCATTACGGAGCTTCATTTTAACGAGGACGGCACCGTGCAGGAGATTCCGGAGACGGCGGCGGGACTGTTCGGCACCGTCTCGACGATCACGGTGGAGGACAAGTCGCTGGCCCACGCCAAATTCACCAATTCCAGCGCGGACACCGCCTACCCGTATGCCAATGTGAAAATCGGGTGGATCTTGGCGACGAGGAGGACGCCGAGTGGGTGATCACGGCGGGAAAGGCCGACCCCTCAAAGCCCGCCTACGTCTCCATTCAGGCGGAAAACAAGCCGGGACTCTACATCACGGCCAACGACGACAAGTCGGCGACGCTGGCCCAGGATGTCGACGGGTCGGAGGAGACATTTAAAAAGCAGACCTTCCATACTATGGAGGGGCTCTCGGACAAGGACGGCGTATCCTTTGAGAGCGTGTCCCAGCCGGGGCAGTATCTGACCGTAAAAGAGGGAGAGTTGTGCCTGACCGACGGCAGCGAGAAGGCGGCGGCTACTTTCTTTGTGGCCCCCAGGCAGTAGTGGAGGTGTTTGTATGATAGCGATGCAAGGATATTATAACGGAATGGTTTGCATTCCAGAAGAAGGAGAAAAATTGAAATTAAATCAAAAGGTAATTATTACCGCACTGGATGAAATCGTTGTACCCAAAATGCGAAGGTTGGGAACATTGGAAGGAAAAGGGACAGTTTCTTTTTCTAAAGATTGGGAGCTGAGCGACGAGGAGATGGTAGGGGAATGAAACTGTTAATTGACACACATTATCTGCTGTGGATGTTTATGGATACTGCTAAAATTCCCGATAAGGTAAAAACAGCGCTTACATCTGTTGAGAATGAAATATACTATAGTCAGGTGAGTTTGTGGGAGATATCCATTAAATATTCAATAGGTAAATTGTGCTTAGATGGGATTACTCCAGAAGAACTTTATACTGAAATTGAAAAAAGTTTTTTGATATGTAAAATGTTGGAAAACCAAGACCTGATTTCCTCTTATCGTTTGCCAAGAGAGCATAAGGATCCTTTTGATCGGATGATAATCTGGCAGGCAATATCAGAAAATATAACGCTTTTATCGGTAGATTCAAAAATGAATCACTATGTTGAATATGGATTAAATTTGTTTGAATATTAAATGATTAGGGCGTCAAAAGGAAAACATAAATCATGCGAAAAAATATGCTGTATTATATATGGCATATAAAAAATATAACATATGAAAAAATTTATATGTTATAAAATTATAAAAGGGGGAAGCAATATGCTGAAAAAAAGACTTTTGGCGGGACTGCTGGCCGCAGTCCTGGCCCTGCCGGTGATGCCGGCCCTGCCTGAGGCGCGGGCGGCGGAAGCGACGGCGGACGTGCAACTGGAAAAGAGCGTGGGACAGAATCCCATTGGGGGGAGCGACGCCCAGGGGAACCGGATCTACGGCGGTGACCCGTCGGTTTTGGTGGACGGGGACACGGTCTATCTGTACACCGGCCACGATGTGGCGAAGACAGAGAAGTATGACATCACAGAGTGGATCTGCTATTCCACGAAGGATCTGAAAAACTGGAACTACGAGGGCGTCATCATGGGCGCGGACAAGAAATCCATTACCTGGGCGAACACCGGCACGGACGCGTGGGCAGCCCAGATGGAAAAGCATTATGATCCAAAGGATCAAAAGGATAAGTATTATTTTTACTACTGTACCTGGGACGCCACCTCGGAGGGCAAGCAGTCCATCGGCGTGGCGGTGTCGGAATCTCCCACGGGGCCTTTTGAGGATATCGGACAGCCTCTCGTAAAGGGAACGCTGACGACGCCACAGTCCAGTAACTGGAACGACATCGATCCCACGGTCTGGGTGGAAAAAGGCGCGGATGGCCAGGAGCACCGCTATCTGGCGTGGGGCAACGGCAAGTTCTATGTCTGCGAGCTGAACGAGGACATGATTTCCGTGAAGGATGTAAACGGAGACGGCAAGATCACGGCGGGAGCGCCGGGAGAGTCGGCGGACATTATCGGGGACACCGGAAGCCGGATGGGAGTCCGCTCCTTTACCGAGGCGCCGTGGCTCTACCGGAGAAAAGACGCGTCGGGCAATCCCACGGGTCCGTACTATCTCTTTTACGCCTATGCGTGGAGAGAGCAGATGGCCTACGCCACCACCGACGATCTGATGAGCGGCGAGTGGACGTTCGGAAAGGTGCTGATGCCGCCTGCGGCCACCTCCAATACCAACCATATGGCCGTGTTTGATTTCAACGGAAAAACATATTTTATTTATCATAACGGATCCCTGCCGGGAGGAAGCGGGTTCCGGCGCGTTGCCTGCATCGCGGAAGTGGTGTTTGAGGAGGATGGCAGCGTAAAGGAGATTCCGGAGACGGCGGCGGGCATTAACGGAACAAAGTCCGCGATTTACACCAATTCGGGAAAGCTTCTGTCCCACGAGACCTATGTAAATTCGGGATCGGATTCCCACTATCCCTATAAGGACGTGAAAGTGGGCGCGGGACTGGGAACGGAAGAGGCGGACGCCCAGTGGGTGCTCACGGAGGGCAAATCGGATCCGGCCAACGCGGCGCTTGTTTCCATTCAGTCGGAGAATAAGCCGGGCCTGTATCTGACGGTAAATTCGGAGACGGACGTGACGTTAGCGCAGGACGCGGACGGAACGGCGGACACGGCGAAAAAGCAGACCCTTCACAGCGTGCAGGGCTTAGCGGACGCCAAGGGCGTATCCTTTGAGAGCGCGGCCTATCCGGGGCGCTACCTCACCATTGAGAACGGCGTCCTCACCATGACGGACGGAAGCGACGCCGTAGCGGCTACTTTTTACATGAATGTAGATGAAAATGACTCCTCCCTGCGCTCCATCGCGGTGGCAATGGACAAAAACGAATTTCTGCAGGGGGCGAAGGTGGATACGAAGAACGCGACGGTGACGGCGTTCTACGCTAACGGGCAGAGCAAAGAGGTGACGGGCTACACAAGCGACGCGGACGCGGTGGACACAAAGACCGCCGGGACAAAGACTCTCACCGTCACTTATACGGAGGGAGCTGTGACAAAGACCTCTACGGTTCCGGTTGTGATTGTGAAGGCCCCCGGCAAGGTGAAGGGGCTTAGCGCCACGGCAAAGACAGTGAAAAAGAAGAAAAAGGTCAAGGTGTCCGTATCCTGGAAGGCGGCGGAGTGCAGCGGTTACGAGATCAGCTACGGCGCGAAAAAGAGCCAGCACAATAAGCTGGGATCCAAGAAGAAGTCCGCGAAGGAGGCGTCCTATACCTGCGCATCAAAAAAGCTGAAAAAGGGAAAGAAATATTATTTCCACATCCGCTCCTATGTAAAGGTGAACGGAGAGAAGAAATACAGCAAGTACACGTCGGTACAGGTAAAAGTAAAATAATGAGGGACAGGATGAACTGTGTCACAAATCGGGTAAAATTATGTTAAAAGTTTACAAATTTTCCGATTCAGACATAAATTTCTTTGACAGTATTGACAAAGGAAAAGCCAGGTGGTACAATGATTTTACAAATCTTTCAAACAAAAAAAGGAGGAATTAAAAAATGATGAAAAGATTTTTATGTGGTGTTATGGCTGTAGCTCTGGCTGCCAGCACATTAGTTGTGGCTCCGGACGCATCCGCTGCAAAAGTGCCGAAGGCTAAGTACACATTCAACATGGACAAGGCAAATAAGAATGTGGTAGCTGTAGCGCGCAAGGGCGACACCGACAACTTTACAACATGCGATCCGGATAACGGTGTTCTTCCGGATACAAAAACCGCGAAGAAGGTTAAGCTGAAATACGCAAAGGGCAAAAACAAGAAGGCTCTTTACCTCGACAGAAGCTCATCCTACGGCGCGCAGCTGAAGGGCGTTAAGCTGGGAAGCGGCTCCTGGACCGTAGCGTTCTGGGTTAAGTCAGCGAATACCCTCACTTCCTACATGCCGATTTTCTTCACCGGTAACAAGATTGCTGATCCTAAGAACACCCACTGGGTTGCCATTACCCGCAGCGGTGACGGCTGGACCAACGGTTTCATGTCTCCGGTTATCTGGTCGCACGCTGTAAAGAGTGAGAAAGAAATCGGATGGCCGTGGTATGGCTATCAGAACAAAGACGGCGAATGGGTTGGTTCCGATAGCGACAAGAAGTCTGAGGCCATTGCTGCTAACAAGTGGGTACACATTACTCTGGTTGTTGACGCTAAGGATCGTGACTGCGCTTTCGGCGAAGAAGGAGCAGACAATTACTATGCAGGTGGATATCATGGCTGGACCTACGTCAACGGCAAGCTGTTCGGTAACGGCGCTGTAGCTGAGGGCACCATGAGCAACAGCAACTCCTTCTTCCTTGGAATTAACGCTTGGGATACTCCGTTCAAGGGCTACTTCGATGATGTAAAGCTTTGGAACAAGGCTTTGACTGCGAAGCAGGTTAAGAAGGTGTACAAGAGCAAATAATCAAAACATCACTTCATCTTGAAAGATTTAGAAATGAAAACAGGAAACCGATTTTCGGTTTCCTGTTTTTTTGCCAGGGCAGAGCCCTGTTCTTTTTTATAGATTCGTTATACCCCGGCTTGATGTTTAATTGCAAGACTTTCAGTTCCAATGATGATAAAAATGAGTTCGAAAGACACTATTCACAGCGTAAAACGACCGGGTTTTGTGGCGTAAAGCGACACAAACTTGTGCTAGACAACAATTGACATCCGGACAGGAGAGCGCGTATAATTGAAATGTACATAAAGCAGGGATATATACGGAACTGTTACTTTTGCGGGCGGAAAATTCATGCTTGCGAATTTACCAGATGTGTATTATAATCGAAGAAGGGAGAGAGTGAATGGGAAACGAAGTTAAGAAAACGGTATCTGTGCCGAGCGAGATTGCGCAGAATTTAAAGGTGGCTGAAGAAGATGACAGCACGAGATATGACGAAGCGGCCAGAAACCTTGTGGCGCAAAAGCCGATTCTGGCGTATATTTTAAAGAGCGCGCTGGATGAGTATGCCGAGTACACGGTGCAGGAGATTGCGGAGAAGTTTATCGTGGGGACGCCGGAGGTACGAAAGATAGCGGTC
>CANRJU010000183.1 GCA_947631075.1 uncultured Lachnospiraceae bacterium | reverse complement strand
GCTCATAGAGATAATTCCGGTAATCTTTCATTAATTTTTTTGTGATTTTTCGTTTCATGATTTCCTCCATTCCGGGAACATTCCCATTCAAGACAACCGTTGTCCGGCAATGCCTGACTTAAAATTTTTTCTGCCAAATCAGAGTTTATCCGCGCTGTTCCCAATATAAATTATGCTTGAAGTATCCCATCGTTTGTAACTCTGTTTCTATAACTACAAATGGTTGGATAATTCTTTCGCTCTTAACACTCCACCTTTATTTTCCATTTACTTCCTGTATGTGTCAAGGATACACAATCCCGCGTAAGCTGGTAATATAGAAATATGATTTACGAAATAAAAGATAAACAGATAAAACTTTCCTTAACATGTCTTGTAAACATCTCGTTTCGGAAAAAAGAAAGGACTGGAAGATGCCAATTTCCCGCATTTTCCAGTCCAAATATCCTATTTTATGTCAGTTTCTTTAAAACTCCCCTCCGTTCTCAGCCATTCACAGCAAATCATTTATGCCCATGCAGGGAAGTTCTTTGCTCTTAGCTATCTCACCTTCAGCGCCCGCATGGAATTGAGAATCGCGATGACCGCTACTCCCACGTCGGCAAATACAGCCTCCCACATCCCGGCGATTCCGAGCGCCCCGAGCACCAGCACCAGCGCCTTTACTCCCAGGGCAAAAACGATATTGGCCTTCGCGATAGCGAGCGTCTTTCTCGAAATCCGCACCACGGAGGCGATTTTTCGGATATCGTCATCCATCAGCACGATGTCCGCCGCCTCGATGGCCGCATCCGATCCCAGGCTGCCCATAGCAATTCCCACGTCCGCCCGCGTGAGGACCGGCGCGTCATTGATTCCGTCCCCCACAAAGGCGATCTTGCCGCTCTCGCCCTGTTTTTCAAACAGCTCCTCCACCCGGTTCACCTTGTCGCCCGGCAAAAGCTCCGCGTGCACCTCGTCGATGCCCAGCTTTTCCGCTACATGAGCGGCGGCCTCCCGCCGGTCTCCGGTGAGCATAACGCATTTTTGGACGCCGACCTTTTTCATATCGGAAAGAGCTCCCGCCGCCCCCTCCTTCACCTCGTCCGCGATGAGAAGGGAACCGGCGAACTCGCCGTCCGCCGCCACATAGACCACTGTCCCGGCCTCGCCGCACGCCTCGAAAGAAATTCCCTGCCGCCTCATGAGCGTTTCATTCCCCAGCCACACGGTCCTTCCGTCGATCACCGCGCGCACGCCGCAGCCCGCGATTTCCTCTGTCTCGGCCACCCGTCCAAGCTCCGGCTCCTTGCCGTAGGCCTCCCGGATAGAAGCGGCAATGGGGTGGTTGGAGTACCCCTCGCCCAGCGCCGCAAGCTCCAGGAGTTCCTGCTCGCCCGCTGCCGCCGGAAACAATTTCGCCACCTTAAACTCGCCCTTTGTCAGCGTTCCGGTCTTGTCAAATACAATCGTTGTGACCTTCGCCATCGCCTCCAGGAAATTGCTCCCCTTGACCAGCACGCCGATCCGTGAGGAGGCCCCGATTCCGCAGAAAAATGAAAGCGGCACCGAAATCACCAGCGCGCAGGGACAGGAAATAACTAAGAAGCTGCAGGCGCGCTCGATCCAGTCATTCCAGCCGCCGCCCAAAAAAAGGGGCGGCAGGATAGCCAGAATGACCGCTCCGATTGTCACGACCGGCGTGTAATATCTGGCAAAACGCGTGATAAAATTCTCCACCTTGGCCTTCCGGCTGGAGGCGTTCTCCACCAGTTCCAGAATCTTTGCCACCGTGGAATCATCAAATTCCTTCGTCACCCGGACGCGCAGCGTGCCGCTCCCGTTGACGCATCCGCTGATGATTTCGTCACCCGCGACAGCGCGCCTTGGCACCGATTCGCCGGTGAGCGCCGCCGTGTCAATGAAGGACTCTCCCTCGACGACCACGCCGTCCAGCGGAATCCGCTCCCCCGGCTTCACCACAATGACCTGCCCGATCTCCACATCGTCCGGATCCACCTGCTCCAGCCTGCCATCCTGCTCTATATTCGCGTATTCAGGGCAGATGTCCATCATGTCCGAAATGGACTGGCGAGACTTCCCCACCGCGTAGGACTGGAACAGCTCCCCGACCTGGTAGAACAGCATGACCGCCGCGCCCTCGGAATATTCCCCGATGAAAAATGCGCCGAACGTGGCAATCATCATGAGAAAATTTTCGTCAAATACCTGTCCGTGGCAGATGTTCCTCGCCGCCTTGTAGACCACGTCATATCCGATAATCAGATAATCCGCCGCGTACAGGCACAATAAAAGCCACCGGTTCTGTATAAATCCGGCGTGCTCTCCCACCATGAGCGCCACAAAAAGCGCCAGCGATACGAGAATCCGGATCAAAACTTTTTTCTGTTTTTTTGTCATAAATGCCTCCGCTATTTTACAGACAATTTTTTCACATAATCCTCATTTCTGAGCGTTTACACAATGAATCCGCACTCCTGTCACATCAGAATCTGGCAGTCCGGCTCCACCTTGGCGCACACCCGGACCACCTCTTTCATAATCCCGTCAAACCGGTCGTCGTCCGCGTCCACCATCATTTTCTGCGTCATAAAGCTGACGCTCGCGTCGTGCACCCCATCGATTTTCTTGATGGCGTCCTCCATCTTCGCCGCGCAGTTCGCGCAGTCCAAATCCTGTAATTTAAATTTCTTTTTCATAATTCATTCCTCGCTTTCCGGGAGCCCTCTCCCTGCCTGTTTTCATTCTTCTATATGCTCCATGCCCTGAGCGATGATCGTCCGCACATGGCCGTCTGCCAGGGAATAAAAGACCGACTTGCCCTCCCGCCTGCTCTTGACTAACTTCGACTGCTTTAAAATCTTGAGCTGGTGGGAAACGGCGGACTGCGTCATCTGCAGGGCCTCCGCCAAGTCGCAGACGCACACCTCCGACTCAAAGAGCACGAACAGTATGCGGATCCGCGTGGAATCCCCGAACACCTTAAACAGCTCCGCCAGATCGTACAGACGGTCCTCCGGCGGCATATTCTCGCTGACAGCCTGCACCAGCTCCGCGTGCACGCAGTGTTCCTCGCAGTGCTCTGCGTCCTGAATTGCCATGAACACACCTCCTCTTGCTTTGAACCCATGTTCTGAATTCATGCTTTGCATCAAACATATGAACAATTATTCATATGTTCATGATATCACTTCATCTCCGTTCTGTCAATCCTCTCGCATCATATTTTTTCAATTATTTTCATAAACTATAGCAAAATATATTCGGGATTCGCCTATGAACATTCAACTTGAACGGGAAAAACTGAGTCTTTTTACCAAAGTCGGCGCTATCGTTCTCGCCTCGATTGTCCTGCTCGGCGCCAGTATGTTTTTGTACCCCAAGACAACGGAGACCCTCAACCGCTCTCTGGTCAGCGAAAAAGAACTTCCTATTTACTGCGTGGAAAAAGAAAAGCCCCAGATCTCCATCAGTTTCGACGCGGCCTGGGGCAACGAGGACACAAAAAAACTGCTGGAAATTCTGGCAAAGCACAAGGTACGGGCCACTTTTTTTATGACGGGGGGATGGATTGAAAAATATCCGGACGACGTCAAGGCCATTGCCGCGGCCGGACACGACCTGGGCAATCACAGCGAAAATCACAAGCAGATGTCCCAGCTGTCGGCGGAGCAGTGCAGGGAAGAACTGATGGCTCCCCACGAAAAGGTAAAAAAGCTGACGGGAAAAGACATGATTTTATTCCGTCCGCCCTACGGGGATTACAACGACACTCTGATTCAGGTGTGCCGGGAAAACGGATATTATCCGATTCAGTGGGACGTCGACTCTCTCGACTGGAAGGACTACGACGCCGCCACGATCATACAGCGCGTCACGGAGCACAAGCATCTGGGAAACGGCTCTATCATCCTCTGCCACAACGGCGGAAAACACACCGCGGAGGCGTTAGACGAACTGCTCTCCACCCTTGAGAGCAAGGGCTACCAGCTAGTGCCCATCTCGGAGCTGATTCTGAGGGATCACTACACAATCGACAGCGAGGGACGGCAGAAAAAAGACGGTTCCACCGGGAACGCTCCCGCCTGACCCCAAAAAGAAGCTGCCGCTTCGCGAATTTTGCTGAATCTGAACGGCTCAATTCGTTTAAGCGACAGCGCTTTTTTGCCTCATTACAGATTTTCCAAATAACTTGCGCAATAATGAAGCATCCGAGCAATTTTCTGATTCGTCACACCCTCTCCCTCTGTGGGAGTAAAATCCGGCACATCCGACGTGCCAAATATAAAGTTCATGTCACAGTGAAGTTCATTGGCCAGAACATAACAGTACTCGCAGGATAATCCAATATCGCCCCTCTCGATCCGATACAATGAATCCTCCTGGATATGAAAGCGCTCCGCCAGCTCCCTTCTGGATATTCCGCGGCTCTCGCGGAACTTTGTCAGATTCGCTCCGATCAGCTTGTCCACCTCAGCATTATCTTTTTGTAATTTCTTTTCACTCACAGCAAAGACTCCTTTATTATTTTTTCTTTAATCATAACAACAAATAGCCTTGCTAATAACGGATTATTTATGCATTACTTCGTATGATTTATCCGAAATAACGGTTTTTTACTCCTCTTTGGCCTCCTCTGCCATTTTGCGCGTCTTGACGCGAATATCTATAAAATATCCATAAAAAATGAATTACTTTTTATTAAGTAATAGACAATTTTCGCCAAAAAAGGTATAATGACTGTATATGCGAGACTGCTTTCAGGGGCGCGCGACACCCCTGTCTGAGCTATTTTGTCCGAGCGTTTATAAAATATTATTAAAACAGAAAAGAGGGATAACTACTATGGGACTGATCAAAGCAATCGCCGGCGCCATCCAGGGCGTGACCGCCGACCAGTGGAAGGAGTACTTCTACTGCGACGCGCTGGAGACGGATGTGCTGGTGAAAAAGGGACAGAAGCGCGTAAACAGCCGCTTTGGTTCCAGCAACAAGGGAAATGACAACCTGATTACCAACGGCTCTGTGATTGCTGTCAACGAGGGACAGTGCATGATTATCGTGGATCAGGGAAAGGTGGCCGAGTTCTGCGCGGAGCCCGGAGAATTTCTCTATGATACCTCCACGGAGCCGAGCCTTTTGTACGGCGATTTGGGAGACAATATCAAAAAGACATTTTCCACTATCGGAAAGCGTTTCACCTTCGGTGGAGACACCGGGAAAGACCAGCGGGTATATTTTTTCAACACAAAGGAAATCATGGATAACAAGTACGGGACGGCGAAACAGGTTCCCTTCCGCGTGGTGGACGAAAACATCGGACTGGACGTGGATATCTCGGTCCGCTGCAACGGCCAGTACTCTTACCGGATTTTCGATCCGATTCTTTTTTACACCAATGTGTGTGGCAATGTGACCGACGAGTACACGAGAGACAAGATCGACGGCCAGCTGAAAGCAGAGCTTATGACCGCCCTGCAGCCCGCCTTCGCGCAGATTTCCGCGATGGGAATCCGCTATAGCGCGGTTCCGGCGCACACGATGGAGGTCGCCGACGCCCTGAACAAGATTCTCTCTGAAAAATGGGGACAGCTCCGGGGCATCCGCATTGTCTCCTTTGGCGTCAACTCGATCTCGGCCTCCGAGGAAGACGAGCAGATGATCAAGGATCTCCAGAAGACGGCCGTGCTGCGCAACCCGACTATGGCCGCCGCCACGCCGGCCGCGTGGCCAAGGCCCATGCACACCGGGATGATCCTCGTGCCGCCCATGGCGTCATGTTCCACGGAGATACACCTGCCCGTGACCAGCAGGCCCTTCACCCTGACCGGCACCATGCAC
>CANRJU010000182.1 GCA_947631075.1 uncultured Lachnospiraceae bacterium | reverse complement strand
TCGGCCAACACCGACAAAATAGTGTTGTAGTAGGGCAGCTCCCGGAGGGACGTCTTTAAAAAGCGCCCGGCCTCCTTGTGGAGAACGCCCGTCCGGCTGAGCACGATGCGGACCAGATTCTTCTTCACCGTCTCCCTCGGATTCCACAGCTCCAGGTAGCCGGGGACGCCGCCCAGAATCCCGTAGATCAGAATACACTCCGCCGTGGTGCACTCCGGGAAACGGTCCACCATTTCCACAAAGGTAAATTCCTTTAATTTGATATAGCTGTCCAGCCGTCCTGCCAGCGCCATGTCCGTCACCATGGAATTTTCCACCCACTGAATGGAGGAGCTGACAAAGAGAAACATCACCCTCCCCCGCGGCATCATGGCCGCGAACTCGTCAAATTCCTGAAAAAACGTCTTATACCCCTTGGAGAGCAGATCGAACTCATCCAGGACAAAACAGATCTTCCCGGCGCCCTCCTTCAGCTTCTCCTCCAGCTCTTTGATCTTATCGGTGAGGTGGCGGCTCTGCTCCGCCTCGGACCACTCCCTGGCCTGATAGTAGACAAAGGGCTTCTCCCTGATAAACTGCCGGACCAGGGCGGTCTTTCCCACGCCCTCTCGGCCGTACAGCACGATCATATCATTTTCCCCGGAGCGGTACTGCTTTTCCAGCCGCGCCAGCTCCTTTTCCCGACCTACAAACAAAGGATCACACCCTTTCTCACATTTTATCCGGCGCCTCGAATCCCAGCAGGTCGATGCACTGCTCCAGCACCTGCTGCACGAGCGCGATCAGTCCCAGATACGAATTTCTCTTTTCCTCGCTCTCCTCGGAGAGAATCTTCGTCTCATGGTAAAAATGATTGAAGGCCTCCGACAGCTCGTAAATGTACTGGCAGATCTTGTGGGGCGCCATCTCCGCGTAGGCCGTCTCCATCATGTCCGCGAACCGGTTTAACGTCAGGTAAACCTCCGTCTCGCTGTCGCCTTCCGGTGGGAGAAGGGGCGTTTTTTCGTCCACTGTCCCGCCATTTTCTCTGTATTTATTTAATAAGGATTTAATTCTTACAATCGTGTACAAAATGTAGGGACCCGTATTGCCCTCAAAGGAGGCAAACCGCTCAATGTCAAATATATAGTCCTTGGACGCCTGGTTGGAGAGATCCCCGTATTTGAGGGCCGCGAGCCCCACCTTCTCGGAGATGGCCCTCGCCTCCTCCTCCGAGTAGTCCCGGTTCTCCCGCATCTTGTTGTAGACTTCCTCGTTGATGGCCTCCCGCAGCGCCTGCAGCCGCAGCACGCCGCCGTCCCTTGTCTTAAACGGCTTGCCGTCCTTGCCGTTCATCGTGCCGAACCCGATAAAATCCAGCTTGATGTCCGGGCTCGCGATTCCCGTCTTTTTCACCACCCGGAACACCTGGGTGAAGTGCATGGACTGGCGCTTGTCCACCACATAGACGATCCGGTCGGGATGAAAGAGTTCCTCCCGCTCCACAATGGTGGCCAGGTCCGTCGTGGCGTACAGGGTGGCGCCGTTGCTCTTTACGATGATGCAGGGAGGAAGTTCTTTCTTGTCGCCCTCCTCCGTCACGTCTACCACCAGGGCTCCCTCGCTGATATATGCGTATCCATCGTCTTTTAACTTTTGTACCATATCCGGAATATAGGCCTCTACGTCGCTCTCCTTCTTCCAGAGATCAAAATCTACATTTAACTTTTCATAGTTCTTTTTCAGATCTTCTACCGACACATTGAGAATGTGCTGCCACAGGGCCCGACATCCCGGATCCCCTTTCTGGAGCCTTGCCGTGGCTTCCTCCGCCTCTTTCAAGTAGTCCTCATGGCCCGTTTCCTTTGAGTAGGCGCTGGCGTAGGGATAAATCTCCTCCAGATCTCCGATGTCAAAAGGGGGCTCCTTCGGGTACTCCCCGCTGAAATTCTCGTCAAAATACGGGAGCTCCGGCTGACGCCTTTTCAGCTCTGTGATAATCAGGCCGATGGGCAGTCCCCAGTCGCCCAGATGGGCGTCTCCGATGACGATGTCCCCCATGAACCGACAGATCCGCTTGATGCTCTCGCCGATGATGGCCGGGCGCAGGTGCCCCACATGGAGAGGCTTGGCCACATTGGGTCCGCCGTAGTCAATCACTATGGTCTGCTGCCGCTCCGGCAGCTCCACGCCAAAGCGCTCCTCGGTTCTCATCTGGGCCGCCCGCTCCGCCAAAAAGGAGCCGCTGACCGTGATATTGATAAAGCCGGGATTCACCGCCTCGATCTTCTCAAAGACCGGGTCACTCTTTAGCTGCTCCACCACTTCCCCGGCAATGGCGATCGGGGCCTTTTTGTACTCCTTGGCCGCCGCCATCGCGCCGTTGCACTGATACTGGCAGAGATCCGGCCGGTTGGACACGGAGATAAACCCGTACTTTCCATCGTAACCCGCCCTCTCAAATCCGGCGGCTGTCTTTTCCTTCAATACATCTACTGTCCTGTTCATAGTTCCTCCCTTTCCGAGCGAAACACATTCGCTCCAGCGACTTGTCACAAAGAATCAGCGAATAAATGGCCCAGCCACTCTTTTCGTCTATCATCTATTGTGAATCAGTTCTCAATATTTAAATTTAAATTTAATAAAATGTCGAAATAATTTTCAAAGGTTTTCCGACAGCACAGGGGATTGTCGATGACAATGCCGGGAATCCTCGTGCCCACAATGGCGAACGCCATCGCCATCCGGTGATCCTCATACGTCTGAATGACCACCTCCCGCTCCCCCGCAAGGACCTCCTCCGGGGCCGGGCTGATACAGAGGCCCGCTTCTCTCTCCTCACAGGGCACGCCCAGCCGGTTCAGTTCGGTCACAATGCCCCGGATCCGGTCGGACTCCTGTCCGCGGATATGCCCCACGCCGTGGATTTCCGTGACGCCCTCCGCAAAGGGCGCGACCGCCGCCAGGGTCATGGTCTGGTCCGAGCAGTCGCTCATGTCCGCCTGAATCCCGGTCAGCCTTCCATCCGCCGGAGCGGTCAGCCGTAGGCCCTCTTTCTCATCCCGCAGCCGGCACCCCATCTGCTCTAAAATCCGCAGAAACCGGATATCTCCCTGGGTGCTGTCAAAGTGGACGTGGCGCACCAGCGCCTGGCCGCCGTTTACCGCCGCCATCGCGTAAAAATAGCAGGCCGCCGACACGTCCGGCTCAATCTGGTACTCCCTTCCCGCGTAGCGCTGGCCGGGCAGGATGACATAATCCTGCTCGCTTGTCTGCTCCATCTTCGCGCCGAACTCCTCCATCATCTTCATGGAAATCTTCACATAGGACTTCGCGTCCCGGTTCCCGGTGAGATGAATCCCAAATCCCCCCGGCTCCATGACGCCCGCAAGCAAAAGCGCGCTCAGAAACTGGCTGCTCTCGTCTATATTCAGATCGACACTGCCGCAGTCCGTCCTCTCCCTCCCGCAGATCGTAAAGGGGAAGGAATAGGGCCGCTCCTGGTACAAAAACTTCGTCCCAAGCTGCTCTAGCGCGAGAAGAAGCGGCTTCATGGGCCTTTTCTTCATCTGCTCCGAGGCCGTCATCTCATAGCGCCCGCCGGACAGCGCCAGCATGGCCGTGAGAAACCGGGCGGCCGTCCCGGCGCTCCCCACATGGACTTTGACGCCGCTTTTGGGAATCTTTTCCCCGGTTCCCCGAATCCGCACCTGTCTTTTCACCTCGTCCACGGAAATCTCATATCCCAGCTCCCGCAGCGCCTGCATAAAAACCCGTGAATCGTCGCTGAACAGAACTCCTTTCAGCAGGCTCTCCCCGTGGGCCAGCGCCGCCAGCAAGAGCGCCCGGTTCGTAATGCTCTTGGACCCCGGAACGCTCACCTCTAGTTCCGGCCTTTTCCCAAAAGGCTTCATCCTGAACTGTTCCATGATACAGACATACCTCATTTCTGAAAAGCAATTATCTATTGTGAAATCGTGTGATCGAACTCATTCCCACAATATTCCTCTGATATATTTTTTATCTTAACATATTTTCTCTGTACAAACAAGGACGATTTAACAAAATGATACCGGGCCAAATGATAGGAAAGCTCAATTTTGCCCTTGATATCGCAACATGTTAAATTTGTTTTTTACCCATAAGAAATGGGCGGTCCCGAAAACGCGCCCAAATACAATCTCATATGTCCGGAATCTGCCAGTCCACCGGCTCCACTCCGTGTTCCATCAAAAAGTTATTGGCCTGGCTGAATGGCCTGCTGCCGAAAAATCCCCGGTGCGCCGAGAGGGGACTGGGGTGCGGCGCCTTCAAAATCAGGTGCTTGGGATTGTTCAGCATCCGGGCCTTCTCGCCCGCCGGTTTCCCCCACAGGATGTACACGATGGGACGGTCCTGCTCGTTGACCTTTTTTATCGCCGCGTCGGTAAATTCCTCCCATCCCACGTTCCGGTGGGACATCGGCTTGTGCGCCTGCACCGTGAGCACCGTGTTGAGCATCAGCACGCCCTGCTCCGCCCAGGAAGTCAGATATCCGTTGTTGGGAATCTTACAGCCCAGGTCGTCGTGCAGCTCCTTGTAGATATTCACAAGCGACGGCGGTATCTCCACCTGGGGCTTGACCGAAAAACAGAGCCCGTGGGCCTGTCCCTCGCCGTGGTAGGGATCCTGCCCCAATATCACTACCTTTACTTTTTCTAAGGGCGTCAGGTGAAACGCCGTAAAAATCTCATCGGATTTCGGATACACCGCCACCTTGCTGTACTGCTCTCTCACAAATAAGAAAAGCTTGCGGTAATACTCCTTAGAAAATTCGCCCTTCAACGCCTTCTCCCACTCTCCCGTCAATCCTGCCATAGCTACCTCTCTCTATATCCGCACACTGATGCCGCGCTCTCTCAAATACTCCTTGAGCTCCATGATTTCCAGCTCCTTAAAGTGGAACAGCGAAGCGGCCAGAACCGCGTCCGCCTTCCCCTCTGTCAGCGCGTCGTAAAAGTGCTCCTTCGCTCCCGCGCCGCCGGAGGCAATCACCGGAATACTGACATTTTCCGAGACCGTCCGCGTCAGCTCAATGTCATAGCCGTCCTTGGTCCCGTCACAGTCCATACTGGTAAGCAGAATCTCTCCCGCGCCCAGCCTCTCCGCCTCCATGGCCCACTCCACGGCGTCCTTCTTCATGTCCACGCGGCCGCCGTTCTTGTAAATCGTCCAGCCGCCTCCCTCATCCCGCCGCCTGGCGTCAATCGCCACGACCACGCACTGGGAACCGAACTTGTCCGCCGCCTCCGAGACCAGAGACGGATTCAAAATCGCGGCGGAGTTTACCGCCACCTTGTCGGCGCCCTCCCTCAGAATCATGCGGAAATCGTCGATGGTGCGGATGCCGCCGCCCACCGTGAATGGAATAAATACCGTCTCCGCCACCTTCCGGACCATATTGGCCTTGATCTCTCTGGCGTCGCTGGAAGCCGTGATATCCAGAAATACTAACTCGTCCGCTCCCGCCTGGCCGTAGGCCGCCCCCACGGAAACAGGATCGCCCGCATCCACCAGATTGACAAAGTTCACTCCCTTGACGACCCGGCCCTTGTTGACATCCAGACAGGGAATAATTCTCTTGGTAAACATATCCGATCTCCCCTTCTCAAATCTCGCAAAAATTCTTCAATATCCGGAGTCCCACATCGCCGCTCTTTTCCGGGTGGAACTGGGTGGCGAAAATATTTTCATGCTCCGCCGCCGCGTGCACCTTCACGATGTAATCCGTCGTGGCCGCCACATCTTCCGGACGCCCAGCCCTTAAATAGTAAGAGTGCACAAAATATACATAGGACTGCTCCGGTATTCCCCGGAGCAGCTTGGATTCTGGATTGATTGTGAGGGAATTCCATCCCATGTGG
>CANRJU010000181.1 GCA_947631075.1 uncultured Lachnospiraceae bacterium | reverse complement strand
TTGTACCCCTCCGTCTCCGGAAAACGGACGATCTCTCCCGGCAAAATTCCCAGTCCGGGGACGTCGTGTTCCGACTCATCGCTTCTCTCAAAAAATAACTGGAGTCCCAGGCAGATTCCCAGCATGGGCACTCCCTTTCCGGCACGGTCCCGCAGAAGCTCTGTCAGCCCGAAGCGGTTCATCTTGCCCATGGCGTCCTCGAACGCTCCCACGCCGGGAACGATAATCTTGTCCGCCCTCTCGATCTCCCCGGCGTCCCTGGTGACCACCGGTTTCTCGCCTATATACAGTAACGCCTTTTCCACGCTCTTAATGTTGCCGGCGTCATAATCCACAATCGCAATCATGGGAGATTCCTCCTGCCTGGTGTATGTTATTACCGTTCATCTTCCTTCATTCTGGCGTTCCAGTTCTGGATGATTTTCTCCAGCTCCTTCGTATACTCCTCCTGGGAATCCAGATCGTTGATGTCCCTGGCCTGCGTCTCACTGACGCCAAATTCATCGTACAGCGTTCCCGCCAGCTTTCCTTCCAGCTCGTTATACTGGCTCATGATCTCGTAATAATCCGCCTTTTCCTTGTTGACGTCATAGCTGCGGATCCCCTTCATCAGTGAATCCAGGGATTCCAGGTACATCTGCATATCGTAATAATTCTGGTACGAATCCAGCTGCTTCTGGAGCTGCATGCAGATCTTGATCTTGTCCTCCAGCTCTTTGGATTTCTCGGACACATCCACACCGGACAGCGCCATATAGGCGTCTTTATAATTTCTCTCGTCAAAATAGGCGCTGGCGTTCTTCACCGAACTGCTGTAGGAAAATACATTGGTCCCCACCAGGACGCCCACGCAGATCAGCCCGAAGAATACCATGACAATAGCGGCTCCTACCGGATTGATCTTTCCCACTACCTCCGTGGCGGCAAGCTCCGCCCGCTGCCTCTTTTTCTCTTCCTTTTCGGCCTTCTTGGCAGCCGCCTTCTCAGCCTTCTCCGCCGCTTTCTGGTCCTTTACGGCCTTGGCGGCCTCCGCCTTCTCCATCTTCTCCGCGGCGGCCTTCTCCTTCATCTCTTTTTTAAGAGCTGCCTTTTCCGCGGCAGTGGCCTGCTCCAGTTCGCGCTCTTTCGCTTCTTCCTCCGCCGTCTGCTCAGTAATGATATTGCCGAACGTGCGCTTCCAGAAACCGTCCTGCTTTTTCTCCTTTTGAGGCTTTTCTTTCTTTTGCTTTTTCCGGGTCTCTACCACCTTTACGGGTTTTTCCTCCTCCGGCTTCTCGCTCTCAACCCCGGTGTCATCCAGGGCCAGCGTGCCATCCCAGTTGTCGTCCCAGTTGTCACCGGTTCCCCCGCCACTCATCTCATCGTCATCCGCGTCGCTGTAATCCACAGCGGAGAGGGCGTCCTTAAAAATATCATCCACAGAGGTATCATCCGCGAAAATGCTTCCTCCGTCATCTTCTTCGTCAAAGAGCGACAGCTCCGCCTCGGGCAGCGACTCAATCTTGACTTCCGTATCTTCGTCCGCCTCCGGCAGCGCGCTGTCATCCTCGCCGTCCTCGTCCACATCATAATCCTTCGAGAGCATCGTGAGAAGTTCGTTGATATCCTCGTCTCCGCGGAGGGTTCCCTCCTCAGCCGGTTCCGGCGCTGGCGCTGGTTCCGGCTCTGGTTCTGGTTCCTCCAGCATTGGCTCCGGCGCTGATTCCGGCTCCGCGATTGGTTCCTCGGCAGGCACGGCTTCTTCTGGCAATACTTCATCTAAAGCATTCATCTCATCTAACAACGCATCCATTTCATCCGCTTCATCCATAGCTGCCGGTTCCTCGGCTGGTAATGTATCAAATGAAGTAATCTCTTCATCTGAAGTAAGCACTTCATCTGAAGTAATCACTTCATCTGAAGCGTTCCCTTCATCCGAAACATCCAGTTCCTCCTCCATCATCCCCATGCTGCTCATCAGCTCATCCAGATAGGACTCACCGGAACTTATCTCTTTGCTTTTGCACTCTCCGCACAAATCCTCTCCATCTGGAATTTCTTTTCCGCATTTTCTGCAAATCGTCACCGATGGCACCTCCTATCTATACTGACAAAAGCTACAGTTTCATTTCAACATACTATCCCGAAACATTCCCACTGCATAAATGCAGCGGGAATGCCTCAAGGATGTTATACAAAGCGTCCCGGCTCCGGCCGTCGGACGTTCATACTCCGCAAATCTTAATTCAGGAGCACGTCTAACTGATGTACCAGCCTGCCGATCTCCGGCTTGGACAGCTGCGCGTCTACTCCCAGCGCCTCGCCCTTCCGCTTCATCTCGTCGTTGACAAGGGACGAGAAGATAACCACGGGCAAGCCCTCCATACGCGGGTCGTTCTTGATCTTCTTGGTCAGATGGTGTCCGTCCATCTGCGGCATCTCGATATCGGTGATAACCAGAGAGAGGTCTTTGCCGATCACCGCGCCGTCCTTCATCATGCGATCCAGCGTATTCCACGCCTCCTGTCCGTTGGTGGTGGGAATCAGATGCGTGTATCCGGCCTTGCTCAAGCACTTCTTCAGCATCTCCAGAAGAAGCGGGGAGTCCTCAGCCAGAAGAATCGTGTAATCGTTGCGGGCGCGCTCTCCCATGTTCTCGATCTCGGATAGCTTCAGGCCCGTCTCCGGGTTGATCTCCGTCACGATCTTCTCGAAATCCAGCACGATGATAATCTTGCCGTCAATCTTTGTGATACCGGTCGCGATGCCCTTGCCGTTGCGGCTGATCGTCGAATCCGGTTTCGCGATGTCCTCCCAGGAAACGCGGTGGATTCCCAGAACCTCCTGCACATGGAACGCCGTCTGCAGCTTATTAAAATTCGTGATGATATACATGTCACTGGAACGATCGTCCCTCATTGGGATCCCCAACGCTTTCGCCAGGTCGATCACCGTGATGATGCTCTCTCTCGGCATGAATATACCCTCGATGTACTCATGGGCATTGGGTACGAGAGTCGGCTCCACATAGGGACAGAGCTCACTGATCTTCGCCACGTTGATCCCATAGTGCTGGTTCCCCACTACAAACTCCAGCAGCTCCAGTTCATTGGTTCCGCTCTCTAATAAAATACCTGTTTCTTCTGCCATGATAAATTCCTCCTCCTGAATTGTTATTTCAATTTTATGATGGCTGTTTTCCCGCCATCCTGTATTCTAAGCGTAATATCCGACGCGGACCGTCTCGCCTTCGCCAAGCGATAGATCAGCACCGCGTCCTCGTTCTTCCCGGCCGGTATCGTCGTGATCAGATGGTTCAGTCCCATGTTGTCCAGAATGACAAACTGTGGCTGATACTCGCTCCCATCCACGGTAAGTCCGTACGATATCTGCCTTTTCGCGAGGCTCACTTTCTTCTTCCGGCCGGACGTATTGCGGACGTCAAAATGAACCACCAAAAGGACTTGCCCCTTCTCCGCCTGGACCGTGCCGCCGTACTGGTTCCGGAACTCATAGGAATCGTAGGAAAAATCCAGTCCCTTCACACGATACAGCTTGTTGAGCGAAACGGTGGACTCCGGCGTCTCTTGCGAATCCCCGTCCCCGCTGCCGCCTGAGCTGTCTGAATCCGATGAAGAATCCGAACCAGACGAGGCGCCCGATGATGAGGAACTGCCGGATCCTCCCGATTCCGTCGGCGCGGGCGTCGCTGTTGGGTCTGCCGTCGCTGCGGCATCTGCCGTCGACGAGGCATCCGCAGCTTTCTCCTCGGTAATCAGCCTGCGGTCGTACTGATCGGAATACTGCAAGAGCACCCCGGCGGCGTACTCCGCGATCATGTCCTCCTTCTCCTCCGACAGATCTTTCACGCCCATACATCCGCTGAGGGCCGCCGCTGAAACCAGCAGCAGAAGCGCTGTAAATATTCGGTTGTGTCTCAATTCTCCCCCTCCTTCTTTTATCCCTTTGCAAATATAGAACTATTATAACACATATTTTCCCATACATCAATCAGCACTTTTCTATATCCCCACACTTTTTCTATCCAATTCGAACCAAAACTCCACTCCATTGTCATAATTTTTGACTCCGTAGCGCTGATTATGGGCCTCCATGATCGCTTTTACGATGGAGAGGCCGATCCCGTTGCCCCCATATTCTCTGGTCCTCGCCTTGTCTACTTTATAAAATTTAATCCAGATTTTATCAATTTCCTCCTGGGGAATGGGGTCTCCCGTGTTGAAAACGCTGGCCCGCACCACGTCCCCCTCTTTTTCCATCTTGATTTCTATCTTATTTTCATATTTAACATGGTTCAGCGCGTTGCTGACGTAGTTGGTCACGACCTCCTCGATCATGTACTCGTCCGCCCAGACCATGACCGGCTCCCCGCTCTTTTGGTAGGACAGGGTCACGTTCTTCTGCCGGAACAGAATCTCCGTGGCGCCAAGCACCGAATCCAGAACCGTCCTCAGGTCAAAATGCTCCATGTGAATCTGCTCGCTGCCAAATTCCAGCTGGTTCAGCGTCAGCAGGCGCTTGACCATCTTGTTCATCCGGTCCGCCTCGTCCACGATCACCTCGCAGTAGAACGCCCGGCTCTCCGGGTCGTCGCTGACATTTTCCTGGAGCCCCTCGGCGTATCCCTGAATCAGCGCGATAGGGGTCTTCAGCTCGTGGGACACATTGGAAATAAATTCCTTTCGCATCTCCTCCTGCTTTTCCCGGCGCTCCAGATCGCGCCTCAGCTCGTTATTGGCGGTCTTTAGCTCCGATATGGTCTCCTCCAGCTTATCCGCCAGCGCGTTCATGCTGCCGCCCAGCACCCCGATCTCGTCCGCCCTATTTTCCTCGTAGCGGAAAGAAAAATTCAATTTCTGCATGTCCTCCGCGTGTCTGGCCAACTGCAGGATCGGCTTTGTGTACTGATTGCTGACAAACAGCATCATGAAAATGCCCACGATGAGCACCACGCCCCCCACATAGGCCATGAACTGGTTGGAGATGCGGATGCTCTCCTGGATTCCCTGGTAATTGGTCCGCAGGTACACCCAGCAGTCCCCGCTCATCCGCCCGGTCAGCTCCAGATAGTTGGAGCCCACCCGTGAGTCGTAGACCTTATACACCTCAAAATTGTCCGAAGAACTGAGAATTTCACAGTTCTCATCCAATGGCTGTCCAAAATACTTCGCCCGCACATATTTCCCCAGCTGGTCCTTCGTCACATCCCGGAGACGATCGGAACCGGCCGGATACATGTAGTTGATGGTGGCGATTTCCCCGGAGCCAGAATAGGCCTCGATCTGCATCACATAAATGCTGATATTGGAGTTGCCCCCCAGCGTGTCCAGCTTGTCGTATATATTATTTAGCTGTTCCGTGTCCAGGCTGTCCCAGTTCAGCTCGCTGCACAGATTCACCGTCTGTTTGTAGATGATCTTCATGCTGGAAATTTTGCTGTTCTGGTAAAATCTGGGAAGTAAAAAAACATTGGTGATCCAGATACAGACCATGGTGAGCACCAGCATCCCGGACGATATCAGGATCAGCCTTGTACGCATTGATTTTCTCAAAATCTGCCTCCGATCCCGCCGTCACACCTCAAATTTGTATCCCATGCCCCAGATTGTCTTGATATAGCTGCCGTACTTCCCCATCTTGCTTCTCAGCTTCTTCACATGGGTGTCAATGGTCCTGGCGTCTCCAAAATAATCATAATCCCACACATGATTTAAAATCCGCTCCCGTGAGAGCGCGATATCCTTATTTTCCATAAAATAACTCAGGAGTTCAAATTCCTTAAAGCTCAAGTCCACCCGCTCCCCGTCGATGAGCACCTCGTGGGCCGAGCGGTTCAGAACGATGCCCCCGCACTCCAAATTCTCCTCGTTGACCGCGTTCACCCGGCGCAGGAGGGCCAGAACCC
>CANRJU010000180.1 GCA_947631075.1 uncultured Lachnospiraceae bacterium | reverse complement strand
CCAGCGCCACGATGAGAAAGCAGAACTCGTTGAGGGAAAACAGCGCTCCCTTCACGGAAAAAATATCCCCGCCGGACAGCGCCGCCGCCAGCGCCAGGTGCGTCATATACAGAATGGCGCCCACCGTGACGACTCCGGCAAACAAAATCAGGCTGAAACGGTTCGCGGAGCAGGCGGACGCGGCAATCCGGTCTCTAATCTGCCTTTTCCGAAATACGATGAGCATCGGCGTGATGGAGACGACGCACATGCAGATAAAGATATAGGGCACATGTCGAAAGCTGTAATACAGCAGGGAGTGCTCCCCGCTGCGGCCGGGATCATTGAGCTCTACCCGGGCTGAGAGCCCCGCCGCCCTCTCCTCCAGGGAAACGGCCTCCTCCTCGTCAAAGCCGCCCGCCAGCGCGCACCGGATCATGCGGACATATCCGTCCACCTCACTCTCGAACACCTCTCCATACACCGTCCCAGGCACGGAGACAACAGACACCTTCGCCGCCGAAGATGTTTCCGCGGAACCATTTTTCTCCCTGAGAGAGTCCCCAAATCCCCGGGGAACGCGGATCACGCAGTGGACATTCCGGTTGTACAGCTCGTCCTGGATTGCCGTCTTTTCATCCGGTATCTCCACCCGCTCGTTGTCCCGGTCCAGATGGGCGCAAAGCCCCCGGCTGACAGCGGAACCGTCCTCGTCAAACACGCAAAAGCGATAGGACTCTGCCTCAAACTCACTGTCCTTAGTATGAACCGCTTGCGCCGTCATTATGATACCGAGCACCAGAAAAATTCCCAGATACATCACGACCTGGCCCCATTTTTTCTGAAAAATTTTCATAAAACACTTATAGACCTGCATAATTGCTCCTTTTCCTCCCCACTAGCCAGAAATCCACCGCCGCCAGAACCGCCGTCAATCCAAGCAGCGTACACAAATTAACCGCGAAGCGCCCGTAGCCGTCGTACACGTTCAGCGCGTAAAAGGAATCCGCGATCAGCGCGGCCGGATTGATATCATTGATAACCGGCGCCGTGTGCTCGATGGCGTCCCGGACTCCCGTCGCCATCAGATCGCTGAGAAACGACAGAAACAAGCTTGCCGCCACTAAAATTCCCATCTTGCCGCCCTCTCCCGGCCTGGGAAGCGTACCCACAAAGACGCCCAGCATGACGCCGAACGTCACCCCCGCAAAAAGCAGCAGGGCAATCGCCCCGTACCGATCTCCCAGGTCGATTTTTAAGACAAATTTCATATAGACAAACAGAAGGCAGCAGCTTGCGTACTGGAACACCCAGCTCGCCGCAAAGCACGCCAGAACCCCCGTCGCCTGCGGCAGGGGAGACGCCGCCTTGCGCTGTCCCATGACCGACGTGCGCGGGCGCGTAAAAATCACGGCGGAGCAGCTGCAGAACGAGGCGAACAGGCATGTCATGGCAAATATCGCGTAATAATAATTGACCATATTATCCTGATTGCCCTCGCCGGACTTTTCTTCCAGAATCACATCCGCCCCCTCCCGCATGGCCTCCACTGCGGAGAGCATTTTCTCCGGATGCTCCTTAGCCACGCTCGTTATGACGGACTCATACTGGATATACCGCTTCAAAATCATCTGGAGCACCGTCTCGTTCATGCCGTTTCCCCGCACCATCAGGCGCTCATTTTCCCCGGCAAAAAAGACGCCGTCCACCGCCTCCTCGTGCAGCAGCCTCTCCGCCTCCGCAGGGCTCGTCACCTTTAAATCCAGCAGCTTATTCTCCCCGTTCCCAGAAAGCTCCCGCAGCGCCCGCACAAGCGCCGTATCGCTCTGCTCCTCCACCACGGCGGCCGGAATCACGCTGAAATTCTCCGTCGAGGCCGCGATGTTTCCGAAGGCAAAATACATAAACGTGGTCAGCGCAAACGGGAACAGCAGATTCCAGAACAGCAGCTCCCGGACGCGCAGCATCACTTTACATTCATATTTCAATACATGCAAAAACATAGCTATCCCCCTTCCTCATTCGGGAGCGTTTACGCTTTCCAGCGCCTTCCCGGTAATTTCCAAAAACACGTCGTTCAGCGTGGGAAGCTCCGACCAGACGCGCCCGTATCGAATTTCATTGTCCCTCATAAAATGCAGCGTTTCCATGAGATTTCCATCTCCCCCGCTGAAGCGGATGCGGACCTTTCCGTCCTCCCACGCCGCCTCGTAGGCGTGGGAGAGCGCCTCCAGGCCGGCTCGCTGTTCTTCCGTCAGCCCCGGCGTCTCCACCGTGACCGTCTCCGTGTTGCGGATCATGCGCTTTAACTCATCCTTGGTTCCCTCCGCCACGCATTTTCCCTTATCCATAATCATAATGCGGGAGCAGATCTGCTCCACCTCCTCCATGTAGTGGCTGGTGTAAATAATCGTCGCCCCCTGCCTGTTCAGCTCCTGGATTCCCTCCAGAATCCGGTTCCGGCTCTGGGGATCCACCGCCACCGTGGGCTCGTCAAAAAAGAGAAGGCGGGGCTTGTGGGCGATGCCGCAGGCAATATTCAGCCTGCGGAGCAGTCCCCCGGAAAGTTTTTTCGGATAAAATTTCCGGTAGTCCGCAAGCCCCACAAAGTCCATCGCCTCCTCCACATACCGCTTTCTCGTTTTCTTGTCCGCCACATACAGGCCGCAGAAATAATCAATATTCTCCTGTACCGTCAGCTCGTCTAACACCGCCACATCCTGCATGACCAGGCCGATCTCCCGCTTTAAGTCGTAGGACTCCGGCGTCAATTCCTGCCCGAATACCCGGATTGTTCCCTTGTCGTAGGAGAGCAGGGCCAGCAGGCAGTTGATCGTCGTGGTCTTTCCCGATCCGTTGAGGCCTAACAATCCAAAAATCTCCCCCTGCTCTACCGACAGGTTCAGATGGTCTAAGGCCACCAGCTCCCGGTACCTCTTTACCAGATTTTCAATGTGAATCACTTCGCTCATGATATACAGCCCATCCTTTCTGTTTTCTCTATTTTAACAGGTGTTCAGGGGCCGTTCCAGTGAAAAAGGTCATTAAAAAAAATGTGACATTTGTCATTTTACTGTATCAGCATTTGACTTTGCGCCCTGTTTGGGATATAATACAGCGCATGAATAATCTGATTAACAAAGGCATTTTATATGGGCTCTGCCTATGCTTTTTTTTACACTCAATACGCGTTCCGCCAACGCCCTTCCTCACAGCTATTGCCGTGGGGTCGGCCGCCCTTTTATTTCTCGCGGAATGTCTGGATACGCTCCCGCTGGCCGCCGCTCTGACGGCCTGGGGAATTTTTTCTCTTTTTATAGCCCCCGCCGCCTGTTTTCTCCCGATAGCTGTCTATGACGGGACGAAGCCGTCCTTCCCGCGCCCTGTCCGCCTCATCGTCCCCCTGTTTGCCCTTCTCTCTTTTTCGGGAAGAAGCGGCGGAGAAATTTTAGTTCTCCTGCTGCTGTCCGGGACGGCGTGGCTTCTGCGCCACTACGCGGACAGCCTTGAAAAATCCCGCCTGGCGTTCCACCAATTCCGGGACGACAGCACGGAACAGGATCTCTACCTGAGGGAAAAGCATCAGGCCCTTTTAGAAAAACAAAATTACGAGATTCACCTGGCCACTCTCCGGGAGCGAAACCGGATTGCCAGAGAAATTCACGACAGCGTGGGACATCTGCTCACCAGCTCCATTTTGCAGACCGGCGCCATCGAGGTACTGAACCGGGACGAGAATCTGAAACAGCCGATCCGGGATCTGAGCGAAACGCTGGGCACCGCCATGAACAGCGTGCGAAACAGCGTCCACGACCTGAAAGACGAGTCGGTGGACCTGCAAAAATCCCTTCAGGACATTCTCCGCGGGGCCTCGCGTCTGACCGGATGTCTGGACTATCATGTGGAGCGGGAGCCCGACCGGGAAATCCGCTTTGCCTTTATCGCCATCGCCAAGGAGGCCGTGAACAATACCGAACGACACAGCGACGCCGACCGCGTCTCCATCAAAATTGTGGAGCACCCCTCTTTTTACAGCATGAAAATCGCGGACAATGGCTCCACAAGCAAACTTCCCGCCGAACACGGTATGGGCCTGGAAAATATGGAGGAGCGGATCGAGGCGCTGAACGGCCAGATCCATTTTTCCGCCGAACAGGGATTTTGTATTTTTATTTCTGTATGGAAAGATCACTTAAAGAAATGAGGATTAACATGAGTGAAAAAAACGTTCATCCAAATTCCATCCGGGTATGCGTCATCGACGACGACCAGTTGGCCGCCCTCTCGTTAAAGACCATTCTCTCCGCCCAGGAGCAGATTGAGATCGTGGGCGTGGGGCACAGCGGCAGGGAGGCCCTCGCCCTGTACGAGAGCTGCCGCCCGGACGTGCTTCTTATGGATATACACATGTCAGAGATGTCCGGCCTGGAGGCGGGAAGCATTATCCTAAAACAATATCCCGACGCGAAAATCCTTCTCCTGACCACCTTTGACGATGACGAATACATCGTAAAGGCGCTGCGCATGGGCGTGAAGGGCTATATATTAAAGCAGAATTTCGAGAGCATACTCCCGGCGGTCCTCGCCGTTCAGGGCGGCCAGACCGTCTTCGGCGACGCCATCACGGAGCGCCTGCCGGAGCTGATGAGCCGCCCGGCCTCTCCGGGCTCGCCAGAGGGCTATGGACTGACCGAAAAGGACTGGCAGATTATCCGGCTGGTCGCGGACGGCATGAACAACAAGGAGATTGCCGCCGCCCTGTTTCTCGGCGAGGGGACCGTGCGCAACTACTTAAGCTCCATACTGGAGAAGCTGGAGCTGAGGGACCGGACGCAGCTAGCGGTATTTTATTACAAAACGATGGGGTAAGGCAGCTCTGAATAAAATTATGGAGCGAAACCGTTCTAAATAAAATTATGGGCGATATCCTTCTAATTAGAAATGAGGTCGGCGGAAAACAAAATTTTCCTTGTGGTTTCCCCGTCTTTCCTTTACAATAAGAAAGAGGGAATAGAAAACTGACAACTTGAAGGAGGTACATTATGCCAAAAAGAACCGATATACACAAAGTTCTGATTATAGGCTCCGGCCCGATCATCATCGGACAGGCCTGTGAGTTCGACTACTCCGGCACGCAGGCGTGCAAGGCGCTGCGCAAGCTGGGATATGAAATCGTGTTAGTCAATTCCAACCCGGCTACCATTATGACCGATCCGGAGACCGCGGACGTCACTTATATCGAACCGCTGAATCTGGAGCGGCTGGAGCAGATTATTGAAAAAGAGCGCCCGGACGCCCTGCTGCCGAATCTGGGCGGCCAGTCCGGCCTGAATCTCTGCGCCGAGCTGAACAAGGCGGGGATTCTGGACAAATATAACGTAAAGGTCATCGGCGTTCAGGTGGACGCCATCGAGCGCGGCGAGGACCGCATCGAATTTAAAAAGACCATGAACAAGCTGGGAATCGAGATGGCGCGCAGCGAGGTCGCATACAGCGTGGACGAGGCTCTCGCCATCGCGGATTCCCTGGGATATCCGGTCGTGCTGCGCCCCGCCTACACGATGGGCGGAGCCGGGGGCGGCCTCGTCTACAACCGGGAGGAATTAAAGACCGTGTGCGCGAGAGGCCTGCAGGCGAGCCTGGTGGGACAGGTGCTGGTCGAGGAATCCGTACTCGGCTGGGAGGAGCTGGAGCTCGAGGTGGTCCGCGACTCCGAGAACAACATCATCACCGTCTGCTTTATTGAAAATATTGATCCGCTCGGCGTGCACACCGGCGACTCCTTCTGCTCGGCTCCCATGCTGACCATTTCCGAGGAATGTCAGAAACGGCTGCAGGAGCAGGCGTACCGGATTGTGGAGTCGGTGCAGGTCATCGGCGGCACCAACGTGCAGTTTGCCCACGATCCGGTGACCGACCGCATCATCGTCATCTAGATCAATCCGCGTA
>CANRJU010000179.1 GCA_947631075.1 uncultured Lachnospiraceae bacterium | reverse complement strand
TACGACTATTACAAAAAGAACAAAGCTACCCCGGAGCAGTGGCGGCAGTTTATCAACAGCGGCGCAAACAACCGGCTGGCCTATGCGGAGCGGAAGTATTATATCAAGCAGTATTTGGTGTACGCGAAAAAACACAACCGGACCGTCTACAACGGGATCCTGAAAAACGCGTCCTTTGTGAAAGCTTATCAGAAGATCGAGAGCAAGTTTGCTGCCCTGATCACAAAATTTGAAAAGCGCCTGCAGGACATCAAAGAAAAGACCGGAAAGGAAGTCCCCTTTATCATAGCGCCGCCCCGGATGCAGCACTACATCGACTGCTCCTCCCGGATCTACAGCGTCTATCTGAAATACATCAGCCGGGAGGATATCCATGTGTACAGCATTGACGAGGTATTCATGGATGTGACCCACTATCTGGATATGTACCACTTGTCCGCAGGAGAGCTGGCGCGGGCCATTATTCTGGACGTTTTAGATGCCACCGGCATCACGGCCACCGCCGGCATCGGCCCCAACCTGTATCTGGCCAAGATCGCCATGGACATCGTGGCCAAGCATGTAGAAGCCGACTCTCACGGCGTGCGGATTGCCAAGCTGAACGATACATCCTACCGGAAATTATTGTGGAACCACCGGCCCCTCACCGATTTCTGGCGGGTCGGCCGGGGCATCGCCGCCCGCCTGGAGCGAAACGGCATGTACACCATGGGCGATATCGCGCGCACCTCCCTCTACAACGAGGACTGGCTCTATCAGCTCTTTGGGGTGGACGCGGAGCTGCTCATCGACCACGCCTGGGGGTACGAGCCCTGCCGGATCGCGGATATCAAGTCCTACCGGCCGAGCTCCAACTGCCTCTGCTTCGGTCAGGTCCTGCAGACTCCCTACACGAACGAAAAGGCTGCTCTGGTGCTCCGGGAGATGGCAGAGATGCTCACTCTGGAACTGGTGGACCGCGACCTCATGACGGACTGCGTCGTCCTGGATATAGGCTACGACAGGGAAAATGTGGATTCCGGCTCCTATCAGGGCGACATCCATGTGGACCGCTACGGGCGCTCCGTTCCAAAGCCCGCCCACGGCACCGCCAACCTGGGCTCCCCCACCTCCTCCACCGCGCGGATTACCGACGGAGTGCTGGAGCTCTATCATCGCATTTCAGAACCGGGACTTCTCATACGGCGGCTCACGCTCACCGCCGACCGCGTCGTCCCTTCCGGCTTCGAGCAATTCGACCTTCTGATGGACCCGGTCAAGCGGGAGCGGGAGCGCAAATTGCAGGAGGCCATGATCAGCATTAAAAAACGTTACGGAAAAAATGCCATCCTCCGGGGGACCAGCCTGGAAGAAGGCGCCACGGCAAAGGACCGGAACCGCCAGATCGGCGGGCATCGGGCGTAAACGCTCCGAAATGGGGATAGTGCGAACTTGTTCGCTCAGAAATGAGGATTATTATGGATATATTTTTTAACAATGAAAGTGAAATTAAATATGCCGATATTATAGATAAAAAACGGCCAGGATTTTCCCGGCACACCCCCATGTCCATCCAGAACCGGGCCAAGATCTTCTGCCCTTTTTCTGCCCTGAAGGGGTACGAGGAGGCACTGCGGGCGAAAGAAAAAATCGTGGTGTCCCCCATAGAATTGTCCGAGGACATGAAAGAGATGCTGGATGAAAAGCTGCATATGCTGGAAGATCAGCTCTCCCACGGCGGGCATCCCATCCTGACGGCGGTATACTTCCATCCGGATCCGGAATCGCCGGGCGACAGCTCGCCCCGGAAGGGAGAGTACCTGGAACTTACCGGTATGGCCGCCCGGCTGGATTTAAACGCCCGGATTCTGCAGATTGTAGATACTAAAATTCCGCTGGGGGATCTGCGCAGCCTCCAGGGGGAACTCTTTGAAACGGTGGAAGAACGGACGGTGTGAGGATGACTAACGACTACTAAAGAAAAACTCCCCGGATAATCCAGGGAGCCTCCAGAAGCTATACCTTGCGGTCATACGGCTTCGTTGAAACTTTATAAGCTACTCACTGTATCTTGATTTCTCAAGTGTGAGACTTAATCATATTTTTCCTTTACATCCTCATTATATGCAACAAATGTAGAAAAGTCAATTACAAATTGTAGGCTCTTTTAAGCGCTCTTTTAAGCCGAGTGGGGCTGTCGCTTTAACGAATGGGAATTCGTGAAGCGGCAGCCCCATGTAATCCAATTTTAATAATAATCATAATAAGATGCCATCTCTTGTGCCATTTCTGCTTCTATATCTTTGACATCACTTAATAAACTATCAACTGCATCTAAGTAATTGCATAATTCTTCAAAGCATGAAGAAACATTTTCTATGTCTAATACCTTTTCTTCTGAAAAGTAAACCTGCAATTTTTTGTTACATGGATACCTAAACAAATCAGAACTTTGGTCAAAATCATGAAATGTTTGGATATATAGTGTTGCATCATTTAAATTAATGCCATCATCTGGTACATTGGAATATTTGTCAATCTCATCGACAATACTGTTCCAAAGTCCAAGTATGCTATGCTTTTTTCGTCGGAGTATCTTTAATGCTTTTGTTCTTTCTATAGGACAATCTTCAATAATTATCCTTTTTAAACCAAGCTCAACTGCATTACGATACATATAGCACATTGGCATAAACAATTCTTTTCTATTGTCATTCAAAATCTTTTCTTTTAAAAAATTCCCTACTTCTACGTACGAGGAATAGTAAGGATAAAACGAACGCTGTGTGTATTCATAACCAACAACGCTCTGTTGGTAGTAATCACCTTCAATGATTAGCTGTGGTAAATATGCTTCATATTCCTGCTCTGTAAAATTTCCCATCTTATATAACTCACTCAAAATATTAAAGGCTTTATTCATATTATTGTGAGTCGCCACTAAAGAAATATGTGTCTGCTTATCAAATAATACATTAAGATTATTGCCAAAAGGGTAACGGAACATATCAGATTCTTTATCAATCCTTGAAATATCTGCTAAATATTTCCATAAACAGTTAGCATTATCGTTATCTGCATATTCTAAATCTTTTAGCTCCAATATTCTATCATATCCTTGTTTAAGGTCATGCCGTATGTCACCGATTATCAATTTTCTATCGTTTTCTGAGGCGACAATTTTAAATATATTTGCTTTCAAAAGAAGCTCCATGCTTTGTCTATATAAATAGACCATCGCAAAATACCATAAATCAAGTCTTCGTATATAATCATTTTCGACTGCATCCTCGCTCAAATAATGAATTACACACTCTGCTGCATCAAAAAAATCTATTGCATATTTATTAAAATCTGTGGCTAAATCCCCACTGTTTAATAAGGTTATTGAACATGGACAGTTCTTATCCATGTAATGTAATGACATATCAGGACGTATCCATTTAAAATCATAATCCAAAACCAAAAAACTCCCTTCAAAATGCAGTGTATATAAATGTTATTATTCTGTTCAAATATATCTATTTCCCGTAGTCCCTTTATTTATCAGGGGTTGCACACAGCGAAATTAATTTTTTTTCTTGTTTATCTATTTCCATCTTTGTGATTCATGAACCCATTTTACTGTATATTTTGTATCATCAGTTATACTAAATCCGGAAGTCATTCTTACCTTCCCTGACTGTTTCGACACCCAGTCCATATCTGTCCTCTGTATAATAATGAACATTCATCTGCGGCCAATCCGGCATAGTGGATATCTTAGCTTTCCTTCATTGACCAGTTTGCTGACCTTATACTGCGAGAAACCCTCACTATTAAGTTTCTGCATGGAAAATATCTTCTGATTTTCAGGAAGTACTGCTGTACCTGCCATCTTTCCCACCTCGTTTTTTATTTTTTCCCGGCTTTTTTATTTTTTGCCGAATTTCAATTAAACATTACTACCAAGCCAACTATTTGTCAATCGAAAGTTACCATTCATAGTCTTTTATGAAACAAAATAAATAAAATACAGAATTGTTCGTAAACCTTGAAAAATAAGGCTGTTTGTGAAGAGCAACCGGATATTCTCTACTCCTGCGACCTCTTTATTTCAATCCCTTACTCGCCCCAATAATCTATTGATTCCGGAGATGTCGTAGAAATGCCAAATAACTTGTACATAAAATCTTCCCTTTCATCAAACATTTCCACAATTATGATCTTCTCCATCTCAATTCGATAGAATAAATAATTATGTCCAACATAAATATATCTATAATCACATTCAATTCCATACATTGATGAAACCAAAATTCCTTTTTCTTCGAAATTTCCTAAACCTCTTGCAGCATCTGTTATCTGCTTTATGAATTTTCTGGATACTTCTGCCCCAAATTCAGTTGTAAGATGTGTTTTTAAATTTTTAAGTTTTCTCCTTACGCTCTGGGAATATTCAACTTTTTTCAATATCTATACCCCCAGTTCCTTTTCTAAATCGTCAGCAGATATAGTTCCCTCTTCACGAATAGACACTTCTGCCTCATTCAGTTTACTCATAAGCTGATAAAGCGCTTTTTGCTTATCCAACTCGTCAAGTTCTTTCATATCTATAATAGCGCACTGCCCATGTCCATTTTTTGTAAGATAAACACGGTTTCCATATGCCACTTCATTTATAACTGCTGTATAATTCCGCAAATCAGAAATAGGTTTAATATTAGGCATATCAATTCCTCCAATCAAACATTTGAAATAATTTGCTGTTTCTTCTAGATTATATTATACTAATTTGCAGCAAATTTTTCAACATATTTACATGTTAATTTACAGCTCAAAAATTTCTCAAAGATTTCTCCTTAATGCCGCAGCGGTCTTTGTATCTGCTACTGGTTTGTTCGCTCCTGGGTCTCTTTTTATGGGACATAGTATTTTTCCTTTATGGCAAAATAGATGTCCCCGTTTTTTATTTTTTGCTTATACAGATACTTTTAGTGGATACCAATATCCTTCCGAATTATCTTATGAGTTAATCCCCGCCACTTACCATGCTGAAAAACTGATTCGTGACGCAAAGGATCAGCCAATCTTAAATGCTGCCATTGTCTCCAATGTGGATGTTATCCTTACCGTAGACAAAGACTTCTTGAGTTTGAACATGAATCGCCCTCTTTGTATGACGATTGCTCAGTTTTTAGTTGCAGAAGGCATATAAACATCAATAAGCGCAACCATTTCATTCTTTTCTGTATGATATAGCTGGAAAAAAATAACGTTCCTTTTTTTGATCTTTTTTCATGGTCTTGTCTCCTTATATGAAATATTGGTTCAGACGATTGAAATTTCTTATAATTGTGTTATCCATCATGCGAATTTTTTCCAAAAATACACCTCAAAAAGGGGAGATTATGTCATGCAGCTCATTACAACGTTTATTATCATTTCCTTTTCTTCAACTTCTCCCTCCGAAAATACATTATTAAAATATTTTCCATAAAATCCTATACGCATGCCTAAAACTAAACTTCTACCTACTTCTCCCCGTATTTCGAATCCTCATGCACCTTGCGCTCATACTCCTGGCGGAGCTCCATCGTGTACTCCATAGGCCGGTCTATAATGCTGCTGACATCTTCTAATGATTGATTTCTCTCAAACAAACGGAACGCAACGCTCCTTTTTTCTCTCTCCTCGCCTGCTTCTATGCCTGACTGACGGCCCTCGTCCCAGCCCTGACTATAGCACTCTTCGCCGATTTTCATTCCCAGTCCCGTCATTTTATCTACCTCCCTCCAGAGCTCTTCATTCTCCGAAAAATCTATGTACTTTTTTACTGTTTCCAAAAAGTTGTCCTTGTGCGGATACATGATGGCGTGCAAAAATTCCAACATGCCATTTTTGTCCGCATACTCTCCTGCCTTTTCCTTTTCATCAATTTCCATCTCGCGGAATATCTGATTTCCCAATCGAATGATTACCAGCGTCAACAGGTCGTAATCCTTCTTCTCCGGATGGCATTTCCCGTAATTCCGGGT
>CANRJU010000178.1 GCA_947631075.1 uncultured Lachnospiraceae bacterium | reverse complement strand
CCCTGGAAAATTCCGGCAGCTCGTCCAAAAACAGCACGCCCTTAGAGGCCAGCGTGATCTCCCCCGGCACGGGAACCCGCCCGCCCCCGGTCAGCGCCGTAGCCGTAATGGTGTGGTGGGGCGACCGGAACGGCCGCGCCGTCACCAGCGGCTTTTCCGGCTGAAGCATCCCGCATATGCTGTAGATCCGCGTGATCTCCAGGCACTCCTCCCAGCTCATGGCGGGCATGATGCCGGGAATCCGCCTGGCAAGCATCGTCTTGCCGCTGCCCGGCGGGCCGATCATGAGCAGGTTGTGACGCCCGCTGACGGCGATCTCCGCCGCCCGCTTCATGTGGTCCTGTCCCGTTATTTCCTGAAAATCTTCCTGAATGGCCGAATCGGCCTCTCCGGGAAAAAAATGGGGCTCTATGGGCTCCCGCTTCTCCTCTCCCCGCAGAAATGTAAGAACTTCTCTCAGATTTTTAACTCCATACACCCGGACGCCGGACACCAGTCCCCCCTCGGAGGCGTTGTCTGCCGGGATGATGAACTTCCCGATGCCCTCGTCCCGTCCCTCCAAGATCATGGCGAGAACGCCCCGCACGCCCTTTACGCTGCCGTCCAGTCCCAGCTCCCCCACAAAGAGGACGTCCCGCACCGCCTCCTCCGGCAGCTGTCCAAAAGCCGTCAGAAGGGCCGCCGCGATGGACAGATCGAAACTGGTCCCCTCCTTGCGCAGACCCGCCGGAGACAGATTCACCGTGATCCGCTTGGCCGGAAAGCGCACTCCCACATTGCGCATGGCAATGCGCACGCGCTCTCTCGCTTCCTTTACCGCGGAGGCGAGAAATCCAACCATGTCAAAAACAGGCAGGCCGTCGTTGACATCTGCCTCAATCCGGATGACCCGGGCCTCCAGCCCCGACACATCCGCCCCGTATACCTTACAGAACATTTTTTCGGAATTTAGTCTATGGGATTCTCTGTGTTTTTCTATGATACCACATTAAGGGGCGCTTTACAAGCGCGAATGCGTTTTCATTTGAGAAAATTCCCGTGCATAATCCGCGCCGGTTACGGCAATCCTATAACTGTTCAAAATACGATTGGGCGCCGGTCTCAGGCGCGCGGATGGAGGATCGAAATATGGCCCAGTACAAAGTAGAAATCTGCGGGATCAACACAAGCAAGCTGCCCCTTCTGTCCAATGATGAAAAAGAAGAACTCTTTCAAAAAATACTTGCCGGGGATAAAGAAGCGAGAGAAAAATATATCAAGGGAAATCTGCGCCTGGTGCTCAGCATCATCCAGCGCTTTCACAACAGCAGCGAGAATATTGACGATCTCTTTCAGATCGGCTGCATCGGCCTGATCAAAGCCATCGACAATTTCGACGTGAATCAGGACGTAAAATTTTCTACTTACGCGGTCCCCATGATTCTGGGGGAAATCCGCCGCTACCTGCGGGACAACAACGCGATCCGCGTCAGCCGCTCCCTGCGGGATACCGCCTACAAGGCCATCTACGCCAAGGAGGCCATGATGAAAAAACAGGAGACGGAGCCGACGCTGGAGGAAATCTCCTCCGCCATCCAGATTCCCGCCCAGGAAATCGCCTTTGCCTTGGACGCCATCCAGAGCCCGGTATCCCTCTACGAGCCCGTCTACTCGGAGGGCGGCGACACCCTGTATATCATGGATCAGATCAGCGACAAGAAAAACAGGGAGGTGAACTGGGTCGAGCACCTGTCCCTGAAAGACGCCATGAAAAGCCTGCCGGAGCGGGAAAACCGCATTATCCGCCTCCGGTATTTCGAGGGCAAGACCCAGATGGAAGTAGCCGAGGAGATCCACATCTCCCAGGCCCAGGTCTCGCGTCTGGAAAAAAACGCCCTGGGAATCATGAAACACCATCTGCGGCCCTGAGAACGCGATAGTTTTAATAACATTCACATTCCCTCCAGCCGAAGAATTTCTTTTTTCAGCCGCTTCATGATCTTTTTCTCCAGGCGGGAGATATAGCTCTGGGAAATCCCCAGCTCATCCGCCACCTCTTTCTGCGTCAGCTCCCGCCCCCTGGCGTCGCCGATGCCGAACCGGAGGCGGATGATGGTCTGCTCCCTCTCGGATAGGATCTCCAGGGCCTTTCGAAGCAGGTTCCGGTCCACCTCCCGCTCGATATCCTGATAGATAATGTCCTCTCCCGTCCCCAGAATATCCGACAGAAGCAGCTCATTTCCGTCCCAGTCCACGTTGAGAGGCTCGTCAATGGAGACCTCCATGCGGGTCTTATTATTTCTCCTCAGATACATAAGGATCTCGTTTTCGATGCACCGGGAGGCATAGGTGGCCAGCTTGATATTTTTCCCCGGATTAAACGTGTTGATGGCCTTCATCAGCCCGATCGTCCCGATGGAGATCAGATCCTCCACGCCCACTCCCGTGTTGTCGAATTTTTTTGCTATGTACACCACCAGCCGGAGATTGTGCTCGACTAACTTGTTTCTTGCCTCCTCGTTCTGCTCCTCCCCCAGACTCTCAATGCAGGCGGCCTCCTCCCCCGGCTCCAGGGGCGCCGGCAGGATCTCGGCGCCCCCTATGTAGTGGATGTCGCTGCCGGGATGAAAGATTACGTTCTTCCAGTCCGAAATCATCCTGAATTGAAATTTGCCTGGCATAGAAATTCTCAGTAACATAAATGGTTTCCTCCTAATCGATTGATGTTCGCAGCAGATCCGGATTCAGGATCAGCTGGTACTCGCCCTCGGACGACACGGCGCCCTCGCTGACAGCGATCCACGGATTTTTCAGCTGCCGCCGTCCCTCTTTCGTGTCAAGCTCCAGGCTCTCCGCCTGGAAGGCCGGCATCATGCCCCGCTCCGTCCCCACGGTATGATAGGGAATATAGCGGTATAGCGGCTCCTCTCCCCGCCACAGATTTTCCAAAAAGTCCCGGCTCCCGATGGTCACCGGCTGCCTCCCGAATGGCTCCGCCAGATGGTTTCCCGTGTCCAGAAGCCCCCGCCCCTTCAGGCTTCGCCCCCCGTAGCGCAGGGTACAAAGGATGTATTCCCGCTGTCTGTCTAACTGCCCCCGCCAGGCGGAAAAGAAGCGAAAGGCCCCATATGTAACAGCGCCGGAGACGGGCATCAGAAACGCCCATTTCCCCTGTATCCCCATCATTCCCTGCAAATACCGCAGCGCGCCGGAGAGAAAAAACGAGGCCAGATAAAACATGGCCGTGTTCCGGACCCACGCGGAGGGAGCGCTTTTTCCAAACGCCAGCCGGACCCAGAGAGCGTTCCCCAAAAGGCCGGACAGCAGGGACAGGGGGCCCCCAGGAATCCCTAAAACGACCCATAGCACCGCGGCCAGGGCCCCCAGCGCGGACGCGGCGGCCAGCCGTTTTCCCCGCACCGGCTGATTCTGAAAAAAGCTCAAGAGCGCCAGGACAAAAAAATTCATTCCCATGTTTACAAGGAAAAAAATATCCAGATAAATCTTCATGGCAATCCCTTCTTTTCGTGGATTATTATAATTTCTTTTCCCTGCGTATTTTGTCAAAGGGGGAGAGAAAAAAAGCGGAAATCATCTGGCAGATTCGACAATTTCCGGGGGCCTGCGACAGATTGGACGGCTTTGCCGCCCGGACGCGGAAAAAATTCTGGCTCTCCTTGTCGAAGCACTTGCATATTTGGGGAAAATCTTTTAAAATGAAAATGTAGGGGCCAGTTTTTGCGCCCCGTATGATTGGAATATAGAAAGGAATTTAACGATATGAAATGCCCTTTTTGCGGAGAAGAAAATACGAAAGTAATTGATTCCAGACCCACCGACGACAACTCCTCCATCCGGCGGAGAAGGCGGTGCGAGAAATGTAAGAAACGATTTACTACCTATGAGAAACTGGAGACGATCCCCCTTGTGATTATCAAGAAAGACGAGGCCAGGGAACCCTATGACCGCTCCAAGATCGAGCGGGGCGTGTTCCGCTCCTGCATCAAGCGCCCGATTTCCGTAGACCAGATCAACGAGCTGGTGGACAGCGTGGAGAGCGCCGTTTTCAATCTGGGAGAAAAAGAGGTTCCCAGCAGCCAGATCGGCGAGATTCTCATGGACAAGCTGCAGGATCTGGACCCGGTGGCCTATGTGCGCTTTGCCTCGGTGTACCGTGAATTTAAGGACGTCAACACGTTTATGGATGAAATCAAGAAACTGTTAGAAAAACAGGGGAACCAGAATTAATTCGATGGCAAAATTGTTTCACTTTTCTGTTCATGTTTCCGTTTTGATACAGAGGGGCCAGAAAGTATCCGGCCCCCTTATCATATGACGAACCCCCGCCTCCTTCCCGCATAAAATAAAAGGAAAGAGAACGGGGGTATTTTCATATGCGCATCTGCGATCTGAGAGAAAAAGAAGTAATCAACGTCTGCGACGGACAGCGCCTGGGATTTGTGGAGGACGTGGAATTTGACCTGTGTACCGGCGAAATCACTTGTCTCATCGTGCCCGGCCCCTGCAAGCTGTTCGGAATCCTGGGGCGCGAGGAGGAATACGTCATCCCGCTCCACCACATCTGCAAAGTGGGGTGCGACCTGATTCTGGTGGAAGCGGACCGGGAGGCCATCCGGAAAAAGTGCGAGTGAGCGCTACCTGACCGCCTCTCCCATATAGTAAAAGCCCCGGCTCTCCGTCAGCTTCACAGGGAAAATCCGGCCGATCATGCCCTCGTCCCCCGGCAGGTGGACGACGGCGTTGTTGGACAGGCGGCCCGTCACAAGGGACTCGTCCTGTTCATTTTTTTCCTCGACCATCACGGGGACGGTCTGTCCCACCAGTTTCCCCGTAATCTGGGCCGAGATGTCCTGAACTTCGCGCAAAAGCCTCGCGAACCGCTCCTTGACCACATCCTCCGGCACCTGATTTTCCATAGAGGCCGCAGGCGTGCCGCTCCGCTTTGAGTAGATAAAAGTGTAGGCGCTGTCAAAGCGGACCCGTCGCACCACATCTAACGTCTCCTCAAAGTCCTCCTCCGTCTCCCCCGGAAAGCCCACGATGATGTCGGTAGTCAGGGAAATATCCGGCATTTTGGCGCGAATCCTCTCCACCAGCGCCAGATAATCCTCCTTGCTGTATTTCCGGTTCATCTTTTCCAGAATCCGGCTGCTGCCAGACTGCAGGGGCAGATGCAGATGGGAACACACCTTGCCGCACTGGGCCATGGCGTCAATAAGCTCGTCCGACAAATCCTTCGGGTGGGACGTCATAAACCGGATCCGCTCTATGCCCTCTACCCGCTCTGTCTCTTCCAGCAGCTGCGCAAACGATACCGGCGTTTTCAGTGTCTTTCCATAGGAATTGACGTTCTGCCCCAGGAGCATGACTTCTACAACGCCGTCGTCCGCAAGCCTGCGCACCTCATTGAGAATGTCTTCCGGCTCCCGGCTCTTTTCCCGCCCGCGCACATAGGGCACGATGCAGTAGCTGCAGAAATTGTTGCAGCCAAACATAATGTTGACCCCCGTCTTAAAGGGGTACTTGCGCTTGCCCGGCAGATCCTCCACAATCTCCTTTGCCTCGTCCCACACGTCCATCACCGGGCGCCCGGACTCAAACTGTGTGTACAAAAGCTCCGCCAGCTTGTAAATATTGTGGGTGCCAAATACCAGATCCACGAAAGGATAACTTTTTCGCACCCGCTCCACCTCGTCCGCCTCCTGCATCATGCAGCCGCACAGGACGATTTTCATGTCCGGGTTTTTCTTCTTCTGGTTCTTGAGATACCCCAGCCGTCCGTATATTTTCAGATTGGCGTTCTCCCGCACCGTGCAGGTATTGAACAGCACAAGATCGGCCACCGGGTCCTCTGTCTCCCGGTAACCGATCTTCTCTAACACCGCTGTCATTTTCTCCGAGTCCTTTGCATTCATCTGACAGCCCAGTGTCTGAATCGAACAGGTAAGCGTCCTCCCCTTTTCCCCGCTGATCTTCTCCACCATCTGACGGCATTTTTCCATAAAATAATA
>CANRJU010000177.1 GCA_947631075.1 uncultured Lachnospiraceae bacterium | reverse complement strand
GTACCCGGACCCGGCGGCCACGGAGCTGGTGGAGGCCCTGGAGGACTATTACGGGCTGGAGCGGGGCCAGGTGTTTGTGGGAGTGGGGTCGGACGACGTCTTGTCCTTAGCCTTTCTCACTTTTTTCAACTCGGATAAGCCGGTGCTGTTCCCGGATATCACCTACTCCTTTTATCCGGTGTGGGCGGAGGTCTACCGGATTCCCTATGAGTGCCCGGCGTTAGACGCGGATTTTCGAATCCGCCCGGAGGATTACAGGCGGGAGAACGGCGGCGTCGTCATCGCCAATCCCAACGCGCCCACGTCTCTGGGACTGGGGCTTGGTGAGATCGAGAGCATCATACAGGCAAATCCGGACGTGATCGTAATCGTGGACGAGGCGTATGTCGACTTTGGCGGCGAGACGGTCCTGCCCCTGCTCGACAAATATGAAAATCTTCTGATTGTGCGCACTTATTCCAAATCCCGCTCCATGGCGGGAGTGCGGATTGGCTTCGCCATGGGCGGCAAGCGGCTGATTCAGGCGATGACGGATGTGAAGGAATCCATAAATTCTTACACGATGAACGCCCCGGCGATTCGCATGGGCGCGGCGGCTTTGGCGGACGAGGACTATTTTCAGGATAAGCTGAAAAAGGTGATTCAGACTCGCGAGAGGGCGAAAGAGGAATTGGAAAAGAGGAATTTTTCCGTGCTGGATTCCCAGACCAATTTCCTGTTCGCGAGACATTCTTCCATGGGCGGTCAGGAGATTTTTGAGAAACTGCGGGAAAAGAAAATTTTTGTGCGCCATTTTAACGGAGAGAGAATCCGGGAGTACCTGCGGATCACCGTGGGGACGGACGAGCAGATGGCGGCGCTCATGGCGGCGCTGGATGAGATACTTTAATCTGAAACTCGTCTGATTTTTATATTTTTATAAAATAAAAAATCTATTACAAGTAAACAATTTTTATGCATTAAAACAAAAAAGAGACATCTTGACGCCTTCTCAAGCGTTCCGGATGTCTCTTTGATATTACTGGGCTAGCTGGATTTGAACCAGCGAATGTAGGAGTCAAAGTCCTATGCCTTACCCCTTGGCGATAGCCCAACATCCCAAAAAGGGAGGGTGGGTAATGGGATTCGAACCCACGGCCTTCAGAGCCACAATCTGACGCGCTAACCAGCTGCGCTATACCCACCATAGAGGATTGCCAGTAATAAGGCTATTCCTACAACGTGTCAGGAGGGATTCGAACCCCCGACCCACGGCTTAGAAGGCCGTTGCTCTATCCAACTGAGCTACTGACACACAGCAATGCTTTGTACCATAAAAGCGGGTGATGGGAATCGAACCCACGTATCTAGCTTGGAAGGCTAGTGTTCTACCATTGAACTACACCCGCACAGGGTTTCCTAATAGAAAAAGCTATTTTTACTCGTATGGAAAATGACTGTCCGAAAACAGTCATCCAATCGGGGTGACAGGATTTGAACCTGCGGCCTCTTGATCCCAAATCAAGCGCTCTAGCCAAGCTGAGCCACACCCCGTAAAGGGCAAATTTCAAATATAAAATGCGCTTTGCAAATCATGACGCAAGATTTATTATATTATAGAAAATTCTCCTTGTCAACAGTTTTTTTAAGGTTGCGAAAAGTCCTTAATTATGCTATTCTATATGATGTAAGACGGAGGAGTGCCGTGCGCGTGGCGATTCGGCATAAAAGAATATCCGGACATACGAAAGGAGTAGCGTATGTTATTATTTTCAGAATTAGATAAAGGAACACCGATCCGCCTTAATGTCCGTTCCGGGGAGCACACCATGGAGTTTGACAGCGTGGTGCGGCACAAGCCGGGGAGACAGGTCCTCATTGACGCCGTGCAGAGAGACGGCCAGACGCTGAATGTAAAGGGGTGTCAGGTAGATATTCTGTTGGCCAGGGAGGATGAGAAGCCGATTCGGTGGAAGGATTGCGAGCTGACATGCGTCAGCTATAAGAAAGAAGTTTACTACGCTCTGGAAGGATATAACATTGGAAGGGAGTTTAACAGGAGAAGCGGCTACCGGCTGTCGATCGGCGAGGAAGTCTCGGTCAAGATCGGACACGGGGGATTTGATTACACCGCCATCCTGAAGGACATCAGCAACAGCGGATTTGCCTTTATCCTGGACAAAGAGATAAAGGGAGCGGAGGAGGCTTTTGTATACACCGATTACACCGGCATGCTGGGAGAGCGCGAGGTCAATATGCCTTTGCACGGCAGAGTGGTGCGCACCATGCCGCTGCCGGACGGGAGGATGCTGTACGGGTGCGTCCTGACGCAGAAAAATGTCCTGATCGGGCACTACATCAACCAAAAGCAAATGGAACAGCTGGCGAAGAAAAATCCGCGGTACGGCAAGAAATGACAGACGCTTGCCCGGGCCGCGGAGCCGTCGGTATGTTTTAATTTAATAAAGAAATACGGAGGATTTTACTATGTTAGTTTCAGCAGAAGAGATGCTCAAAAAGGCAAAGGCCGGCAAGTATGCCGTAGGCCAGTTCAACATCAACAACTTAGAGTGGACCAAGGCGATCCTGCTCACGGCAGAGGAACTGAAATCGCCGGTCATTCTGGGCGTGTCCGAGGGCGCCGGCAAGTATATGTGCGGCTACAAGACAGTAGTCGGCATGGTAAACGGCATGCTGGAGGAGCTGAAGATTACCGTTCCGGTTGCCCTGCACTTGGATCACGGCAGCTACGAGGGAGCCAAGGCCTGCATCGAGGCGGGATTTTCGTCCGTTATGTTCGACGGATCCCATTATCCTATTGAGGAAAATGTAGAAAAGACCAAAGAATTAGTTGGACGGCGTAGTAGGCGCCGGCGAGTGCGCGGATCCGGAGGAGTGTAAGATGATTGCCGACCTGGGCGTCACGATGCTGGCAGCCGGCATCGGAAACATCCACGGCAAGTATCCGGCAAACTGGCCGGGACTGAGTTTTGAGACGCTGGACGCCGTACAGCAGAAGACCGGCGAGATGCCGTTAGTGCTTCATGGCGGCACCGGCATTCCGGCGGACATGATCCAGAAGGCCATTTCCCTCGGCGTCTCCAAGATCAATGTAAATACAGAGTGCCAGCTCTCCTTCCAGGAGGCTACCCGCAAGTACATAGAGGCGGGCAAGGACTTAGAGGGCAAGGGATTTGATCCCCGTAAGCTTCTGGCTCCCGGAACCGAGGCCATTAAAGCAACTGTAAAAGAAAAAATGGAATTATTTGGTTCTGTTGGAAAAGCGTGATAGCTGTGTGATAGCTGAACATTCTTTTTTGGAATGCTGTGAATAATTTCTGGCGGACGAGGGATAATACTTCTGTAACAATTCAACAGTAACAGAATGGAGGATAACCATGGCTAGAAATTATTTGGACGATTTCAACGAGAACACCTCGAACTCGACGAAGAATTCTTCCAACACGAGCAAGAACAGCAATTCACAGAACTCAAGCAGCAACACAAGCAAAAACGCAAGCAATAATGCTGGCAAGAACAGCTCGAAGAGCAACTGTTCCAATTGCAGCAAGAACAGCACTAAGAATAATTCTTCCAATTCAACCAAGAATTCTTCTAACTGCGACTGATGTAAGATCATGAAGTGACGACAGGGGAGCCGGTTTAAGACAGATCGGCTCCCCTGTTCTATATCGGGGCCGATCTGAATAAATTGTAAGAAAAAAGGGTTTTGCCTATGAAACCACAGATCATGTCCTGGGAACAGGCTTTAAAATATATTTATAACAGCGATACGCTGCTGGTGGATCTGAGAGACAAAGAGGAGTACGCCAAGGGGCACATCACAGGGGCGTGGAACATCCCCTACGACCATCTGGAGGACCATCTGGGAGAGATGGGGAGTTATGGGAGGGTGATTTTTTATTGCGCCCGCGGCAATCATAGCCTGGCGGCGGCGCGGCTGATCGCGAGGCAGGGGCGCATCGGCTGCAGCGTGGCGGGGGGATACGAGGCCAGAATGCGAAAAAGGCATTGACGGATAGAAACGGACTATTTTATAATAAAAATAGGCGGATTGACATACGCTTTGCAGAAATGGGGATTAATATGGAAAAAATAGAACTGATCGCCCCCTGTCATTTTGGCATGGAGGCGGTGTTAAAGCGGGAGATCGCGGATCTGGGATACGAGGTCGTCGCCGTGGACAATGGAAAGGTGACCTTTGCCGGAGATATGCAGGCGGTGGCGAGGGCCAATATTTTTCTGCGGACGACGGAGAGAATTTTGCTGAAGGCGGCGCAGTTCAAGGCGGAGACCTTTGACGAGCTCTTTGAACAGATTAAGGCGGTTCCCTGGGAAAAATACATACCGGAGGACGGGAAATTCTGGGTGGCGAAGGCGAACTCGGTGAGCAGCAAGCTGTTCAGCCCCTCCGACATTCAGAAAATTGTGAAAAAAGCGATGGTGGAGCGGCTGAAACAGACCTATCACACGGACTGGTTCGAGGAGACGGGGGAATCGTATCCCCTCCGCATCAGCATTTTAAAGGACGAGGTGACCGTGGGGATTGACACGACCGGCGAGTCCCTTCACAAGCGGGGATACCGGAAATTCACGGCGCCCGCGCCGGTGACAGAAACGCTGGCGGCGGCCATTATTCTGCTCTCGCCCTGGCGGGCGGACCGGGCTCTTGTCGATCCATTTTGTGGCAGCGGCACGATTCCAATTGAGGCGGCTATGATCGCTATGGACATGGCGCCGGGGCTGAACCGCGAATTTACGGCGGAGGGGTGGACAAACCTGATTCCCAAACAGGCGTGGTATCAGGCGGCCGAGGAGGCGGAGGAGAGGATTCGCCGGGACGTCGAGCTGAACATACAGGGGTATGACATTGATGACGAGGCGCTGCGGATGGCAAGGGCCAACGCCAAACTGGCGGGCGTGGAGGAAAAGATTCATTTTCAGAACCGGGATGTGAGAGATTTCAGCCATCCGAAATCCTATGGATTTGTCATCAGCAATCCGCCCTACGGAGAGCGCCTGTCTAATAAGGAAGAAATGTTTGATCTGTACCGGAGCGTGGGACAGGTCATGTCGGAAAATGACACATGGTCCTTTTTCCTTCTCAGCGGCTACGAGGAGGCGCAGAAGGCCATCGCGGCGGGAGGCTCCCGCAAAAAGGCCACCAAAAACCGAAAGATTTACAACGGCATGATGAAGACGTATTTATATCAGTATATGGGCGCAAAGCCGCCCAAAAGAAAGGACAGCAGAGAAAATGAATAAGAAAAAACTGATTTTTGCCACGGGGAACCAGGGCAAGGTAAATGAATTTCGCCAGATGCTGGGCGACGAGTATGAGATTCTCTCAATGAAGGATATCGGCGTGGAGCTGGATATCGTGGAGGACGGCGCGACCTTTGAGGAAAATGCCATTATCAAGGCAAAGGCGCTGATGGAGGCGACCGGCGAGATGGTGCTGGCGGACGACTCGGGCTTCGAGGTGGACGCGCTGAACAAGGAGCCGGGCATTTATTCTTCCCGCTATATGGGAGAGGACACGCCGTATTCGGTGAAAAACGCGGAGCTTCTCCGCCGGTGCGAGGGCGTGCCGGATGAAAAGAGGGACGCCCGCTTTGTGTGCGTGATTGCCTGCGCGTTCCCGGACGGCAGGGTGGAAACGGCGACCGGCGTGATCGAGGGAAAGCTAGCCCATGAGCCCAAGGGAGAAAACGGCTTTGGCTACGATCCCATTTTTTACCTGCCGGAGCGGGGATGCACGACCGGCGAGATGCCGCCCGAGGAGAAAAACGCCATCAGCCACCGGGGGATTGCCGTGCGCAAAATGGTGGAAATTCTAAAGAAAGAGGGACAGGCATGAAACAGGCAGTGATTTTCAGCGATTCCCACGGACGGATCGATCCGGTGTTAGATGTGATGAAGCAGTATCCGAAGGCGGAGGCGTTTTTTCATCTGGGAGATATAGAGGGGGACGACGACCGAATGCGGCGCGCGACGCCCTACCCGGTCTATATC
>CANRJU010000176.1 GCA_947631075.1 uncultured Lachnospiraceae bacterium | reverse complement strand
GACGCGCCGTGGCAGCTATCAGGGAGGTAGACGGCCAGATGTTTATTTGCGCCGACCACGGAAATGCCGAGCAGCTCATAGATTACGAGACGGGCGAGCCATTTACCGCTCACACGATCAATCCGGTGCCGTTCATTCTCGTCAATTACGATGAGGGATATACCCTGCGGGAGGGCGGCTGCCTGGCGGATATCGCGCCGACTCTGATCGAGATGATGGGCCTGGAGCAGCCGAAGGAGATGACCGGAAAGTCGCTGCTGGTGAGGAAGTAGGACCGGGGCTGCACAGGGATGTAGAGAAAACCGCTGAATGTCCAGTGATATGATCATGGGGCAGGAGGCGGTTTTATGTAAGAAAATATAGGAACCTCACATGATTGAGCGGGTAAATAAGCGAATTTAGGAGAAGATTTTTAAAACGATGGGAAATATTAAACTGAAAAAGAAATTTTGCTGCATCTGCTGCATGCTTTTAGTTTGCAGTACCATGTGCGTATCCGAGAGAGCAAAAGCTTATTCATTAAATCAAAAAGTATATGATAAAGTAGGGAATACATGGTGGACAAATAACTCTTCTGCCGGATGGGATATAAAATTCAAAAGGAGTAAGATGGTGTTTTACTCCCGGGACAATCACAAGGTTGACTGGAAGGCTCAGATCTGTAAATGTAAAACATTAAGAAAAGGTTATCTGATTTGCGTAAAATATAAAAAGCATAAATACTCTTATTTTATAAGCAATAAGAAGAATACCAAAGAAATGTGGCATTATAGCGGCTGGAAAAAAGATCCCATGAAGTATTCCGGCTCTTCGAGCCTGTCTAAAGGAAAATGGCCGATTTAAAGGGAAATGGAAAGAATAAAAAGGCAGGTATCCAGTATTTTCGGATACCTGTCTTTGCATATGGAAATCTCACATGCGCAAGATTCCTATTAAGTGTTTTTTCAAAATGCCGTCAAAGATTATCCGATTGTCGGCAAATTGCTATATTATTCCAGCTATTTTACAGTAGGCAGGGACGACAGGTTATTGCTTTCCGAGTCGTCGGGGATGGCTTTGAGGTATTCGGTATCTTTCCGGTGGGCAATGCCAACGCCGCGGATTTTTCCTGATTTTGCAAGGGCAACGCCTTCCGCGCGGTCTACGATCCGGTCATCGGAAAGCTGATAACCGGAAATTCGTCCATGATCTTTCACCAGTCCGGTGATGCTCACAGCGTCAAGGTCCGGCTCCGGAATATCGTCCATAGCCAGCTTGGGCAGCTCGGAGCGCAAAGCTTTTGAATCCATAATTTCTCCTTTCGCAATCGTTGTTAAATGATATATAGGACGGCAAAATATTACCGCCTTATTTAGTATGGACAGAAATGAAAGATTTACACGAAAATTTTTTGGGTGCAAAATCACGAATGGATTGACAGTTATTCAGAATCCCTGTCATCAGATAGTGTATCAAATATGGACAGAAACGCATCTGGTTGATATATCTTAAGAGGCGCTGATTCATAATCCTTGATATTGCGGGTTACAATGCAGTCTACTTCAGAGCGGACAGCAGTTTCTACCATAACAGCATCTTCGTAATCGCTTATATTGGAGAAGATAGCTTTTCTGCAATCCATTGAGGTAGTGTCTAACAAAGAAAAGAGAGTGTATAATTTACTTAATATTTTTCGGGTTTCCGCATCATTGTGCATGAAGCGGTGCGTAAGATAATAAATATCCATAGATGACTTTGCAGTGATATATCCCTCAAACTGTTTATTGGCAGCAAGGATAAAAATCTTTTCTGCATCCTTATAAAACGGAATACGGGACTGGAGTGCATCTATAATGACACAGGTATCAATTAAAACTCTCATATTTTATCCAGCCTTTCTTCACGAGATTCTTCTAATGATACGTCAGATGGAAGAATCCCAAATAATGATTTTGCCATATCTACACGATCCTGAAACGGATTGGAGAGTTTGGCAACTACTTTGCCATTGCGTGTGATATAAATATCTTCTGTCTCTGCCAGAATAAGATATTTTCCTAAATTGAGTTTTAATTCAGTTGCGGTAATTGACATAGTATCATCCCTTTCTGATCTAAAATAAAAGTTTTATAACAAAACTGAAAGATGTTTCGATTTAGTTATATTATATCTAAATCGAACGAAAATAGCAATAAGAATGTACGATTTTAAACCAATTATTGTTTTTCAGTGGCGGAAATAACAGATTTACCCGAAAAATTTCGCTTAGCGGGCATAAGAGACATTAGAGTCTATGAAGAAAGGGCGCAAAAATGCCGATATATATTTATAATATATTTTTATATTGTAATGCTTGAGTGATTAAGTTGGTTCTATGTGTGGAAGTTAGGAGGTGTCCATATGAATATATCAGTCAGCCGATTAAAGATGTTCTCCAGTTTTTCCAACAGCGAGAAGGATCTGGAGAGCCGTCAGATGAAGACGGAAAATGAAGTGAATTACTGGGAAAATAAAAAGACTCGGTTAAAAGGGGTAAAATGCCGGTCTGTGGAGGATGTTGCCGACAAGCTGGAGATGCTCCGGGACTGCGAGGACCAGATTGCGGCCGCTAAAAAGTCGTTCAATTATTCACAGATGTTCCATGTGCTGGACGAGGCGAAGGAGCAGGGCGAGGCCATAGCGGAAGAAGTCAAGAATCTGGAGCCAAAGACGCCAGAGGAGAGACGAGAGGAGAAGCTCGAGGAGGCGAGAGAGGCAGCAGGCATGGAGGAAAACGGCGGCGTTCTGGAGGAAGTGACCGAGAACTTGGAGGAAGCAGCCGAGGAGATTGAGGAGCAGGTAGAAGAACAGCAGAGCCAGATGGAAATGGAATTGGAAGCAGCTGAGGCTGCAGAGCCTGAAAAGCTTCAAGGTGAAATAGAAGAACTGGCGGAGACGAGTGAGTCCGAGCAGGCTGTGACCGCCAAGCTGCAGGAAAAGCTGGATGAGACTGAGACCGCGAAAAAGCCGTATAAGCGGATAAATGTGAGGATTTAGGAGAGTGTCATAAGTATTTTGGGGTATTGATTTTGTGTAAAAATTCTGAAAAAGTCCTTAGAACTTCTCTTAAAGAAAAAGAACAACAGGACAGAAAGTTCTGAAAAAACGGAGGCATATTTTATATCATGAAAAACAGATACAGGAAAGCGAGCAAGAGGTTACTGGTCATATTTACGGCGTCAGCGCTAGGGCTGCTCTGCTGTGTTCCGGGCCGCGCCTACACGGCGGACACGGAGATTCTGCCCGCACCGGTGGAAGTGCCGGAGGACGGCTGCGTACTGGTGGGCGTTGAGGGAAGCTATGCGGGCGATTCCCAAAAGGCGCTTGACCGGATCAACGAGATCCGCAGAGAGGCGTGCATGGAGGGCGTTCCGGATCCGTCCAATCCCGCAAGAAAGCTGACCATGGACGACTATGTCCCGATTCAGTGGTCGGCCGGGCTGGAGAAGATCGCCAGGATCCGCGCCGCGGAGGCGACTCTGGTGAGTGAGCACACACGGCCCAACGGCAGGAGCTGTTTTAGCCTTTCGGTCGAGGACAGCGCGCTGTATGACAGCGGCGAGACGCTGGCGTGGAACAGTTATTCGGATTCGATGGTCGACGGAATCGATCAGTGGTATGATGAGAAAGAGGACTGGGTCGAGCAGGACGCAACCGCGGTGACAGGGCATTATACGATTATGATTGATCCGGGGAATACCCATGTGGGCGTGAGCTGCATGACGTCGGATCAGGGATATTATGGAAATACGACTTGCGGCAGATTTGGCAGCAGTTTTGGGGAGGCGGACACGTCGATGGCCGGTCCGGTAAAAGACTGCATTCAGCCCATCGAGATTCAAGAGGATGAGCGGGGGCGAAGAAACTGATGATTACCTGGAAAAAGGCGTCCGGCGCAGCCGGGTACGAGCTGCAGGTCAGCGAAAAAAAGAATTTTAAGGGCGCGGCGAAGGTAAAGCTCAGCAAGTCGCAAAAAAAGTATGTGGCAAAGAAGCTGAAATCAAAGAAGAAATACTACGTCCGGATCCGCGCTTATAAAAAATACACCGACGAGGACGGCGGCGAAAAGACAAAAAGCGGGAGCTGGACGAAGGTCGGCATAAAGACAAAATAGGAGCTTATTTTTCCCTCCGTGGTATACTACAGGTTTAATGACAAATGGGAAAATCTGTGCTATAATATTCAGCAATTGGGACAGGGTATGTGAGAGCATATAGGGCAGCAGCGACTGCCGGAAAGGAGAAAATCATGGCAATGACACGCGTTTTTTATCAGTATGATTATACAGTGATGATGGATGACGAGCGCTTTTGGGCGGATGTTTTTTCATATGAGATAATGCGCAGGCATAAGTTACGCGGGGATTGCCATTGATTCTATATGTGATTTTGCTGTCAGCTATCTTGTATGAAGGTAGCTGATTTTTTTTGCACCAAATGGAGGGGAAACATGGTATCGATCAACATGGAGGCTACGGGGAAAAATATTGCGAGGCTGCGGGAGGAGAACGGGCTCAGCGTGAAGGACCTGCAGAATATATTCGGATTTGCCACCCCGCAGGCCATCTACAAGTGGCAGCGGGGGCAGGCGCTTCCGACGGTGGACAATCTGGCTCTGCTGGCGGAAATATTTCACGTTTCGGTAGATGAAATTCTGGTAAAGTGAAAAGATAGTTAGTGTAAAAAATAAGCTTGATAGCTTATTGATTCACGATGTGAACATAGTTCGCTCAGAAATGAGGGTTAATATAGAAAATAGAAAGATCGGGAAAGATTGCTGTTGATTTTAGGGTAGAAAATGGTTATACTGTATATTATAACAAAAAAGTGTGGGAATAGAGTACGAGTGGGATCGGGAATGAGTGGGAATAGAGTACGGATATATGATAAATTTAAAACAGGAGGTGACTGGATTGCTGAGTATGATGCAGGAACCGCAGATGCAAGAGAGAGAGGAGCATATTCTGGTCGTAGACGACGATGCTCTGACGCTGAAGGTGGCAGAGGATCTTTTGAAGGGGAAATACCGCGTCAGCTGCGTGAAGTCCGGTGAGGAGGCTCTGGATTTTCTGGAAAAGGAGATGCCGGACCTGCTTTTGCTGGATCTTCACATGAAGGGGATGGACGGTTTTGATGTGCTGCGTTTTTTGAACAGGAGCAAGATCACAGAGAATCTTCCGGTGGTCTTTTTGACGGCGGAGGACGATCAGAAAGCGGAGATTCGGGGATTTCGGGAAGGAGTGCAGGATTACATCCGGAAGCCTTTTGTGGCCGAGATTATGATTCAGCGCGTGCAGAGGGTGCTGGAGCTGAGCAGGCTGCAGAAGAATTTGAGAGAAGAAGTAAAGAGACAGACATACAGGGCGGAGGAGCGCCGCAGGAAGGTCGAGCAGATGTCGCTGCAGACGATTTACACGCTGGCCAGCGCCATTGACGCGAAGGACAAGTACACCAAGGGGCATTCCTCGCGGGTGTCGGAGTATTCCACATGCCTGGCGAGGGCGCTGGGGTATTCGGAGGAGGAGCTGAACAACCTGCGCCACATCGCCCTGCTGCATGATATAGGAAAGATCAGCATACCGGACTCGATTCTCAACAAGCCCGGAAGGCTGAGCAATACGGAATTTGAGATTATTAAGGGACACGCCCAGGCCGGCGGAGAGATTCTGGACAACATTTCCATGATGCCGGATATCAAGGTGGGCGCGAGGCACCACCACGAGAGATGGGACGGCGGCGGCTATCCGGACGGCCTGCGGGGCCGGGATATCCCGGAGGTGGCCCGGATTATCTGCATCGCGGACGCCTATGACGCCATGAATTCGAGGCGTGTATATCGAAATGCCCTCCCCAAAGAGGTGATCCGGCATGAGCTGGTGGAGGGGAGTGGCGTTCAGTTCGACCCGATGATGACGGAAGTATTTTTGAAATTGTTTGACGAGGGCAAGCTGGACGAGATCAACAAGGAGTTTAACGCAAGCGATTCCAAGGGAATCGACCTTTTGC
>CANRJU010000175.1 GCA_947631075.1 uncultured Lachnospiraceae bacterium | reverse complement strand
TTGCGATTGCGGGTTGTTTTACTCCGCTGATTTCGGCAAGCTCTCGCTGGGATAATCCTTTTTGTTCACGAGCTTCAATTATTTTTCCAATCAGTTCAATTTCAAAATTGATTTTTTCTCTTTCGGCGGGAGATACTCTTGTGTCATCGTTCATATACTCTGAAAATGTTTTTACCTGTTTCATACATTATCATTCCTTTCCAAAAAATCTTTGAGATTATTCTTTGCCTTTGCAATTTCCTTCAATGTGCTTTACATAAGGCTTTCCGATTCTTGTTCCGTATCGGGCAAGTGCTCCGATATAGGCAAGGATTTTTTCTCTGTTTATTCTGTCTGTTTTACTTGTCTTTGATTTTTCTTGTAACTCATCAAGATAATCAACTATTTCTGATTTACCATTTTTATCATAGTAAAACTCTACTTTATACAATCCGTACACCCTCTTTCTATTATATGATAACATATTTGTTATCGGGAATCAATAGCGTTAAAATATTTTTCCTGAAATTTTATTCTGAAAAATATTTCGCATAATAAAAAGGGCGGTTCGCATAATTTGACCTTTCTCCTAAAAAAATCTGCCGATATAAAGCATATAAGAAATACAGAAAAAGAAAGGGGCAGAAAAGATGAGATTTGATTTTGGCGTAGCAGGTCGATCAGAAGCATACAATCTGGAAAAACAGTACCGCAGGAATGAGGGAGTGGAGAAAAGCGACAATACGAGTTTTTCAGAGATCGCGGCGGCAAAGGCGGCGGGGCGCACAGCAGATACGAGTTTTATAGATGCGTGGCAGGCGCGATTTCCGGGATCGTATTATCATGTGATGGATGGAACAAAGATTTCACAGGAGATATGGAATAGAAATGATTTTCCTTTTGAAAAATTTTTTTCCGATTATGTAGATGAGTCCATATTGGACTGGCGTCCTTCTGGGGCCGAGCCATCGGATTATGATTCGGCGGTGATTGCGCGGAGAAGTTCTGTGGCAGGGAAAAAGGCGTTCATCGTGCATCCCGCGCTGGAAGAAAAAATGAAAAGAAATCCCGAATTGGCAGAAAAAGTAATGCGGAATACGGAAAAATGGATGGCGGAATATCCGGCCGAGCCGGGATGCTCGTATCTCGTTGAATTAAATGAAAATGGCGAGATTTCCAAATTTTGCGTGACAGGTCCGCTAAGGATTTCTCATTCCGTGACGGAAACCGGACGCGAAAAAGTAGAGCGATTGCATGAGAAATATGAGAGACTTGCCGCGGAAAATGCCGTAAAGCGAAAAATAGAGAGTAGACTCGAAAATATTTTGCAAGAATAGAAAAGGCAGGGAGCTTTTTACGGGCAGTTTTACTCTATTCAATAAATTCTTTCTTGGAGATATACATCGTGAGTGGTATAATCTATACTGTGATTATTAAAAAATCCAGATAGAGAAGGGGCATGAGTCATGAGGAAAATATTGTGTTCTACCGGAGCGCTTATTACGAGCAGAAATAACAGGGATTACTGCCTGCTGCCAGGAATAGCGCCGCGGATCGCGTGCGATGGTTTTGAGTTTTTGATGTACAATTCGTGGTATCCGGTGTGGGAGCAGGTTGCCGGAGAGCTGTCTGATAAAGTGCGGATTCCGGTTTTTCATGCGGATAAAGAAATCGGCGAGATAATCAGTGGCGGTGGAAATGAGCGGGCGCGGGAGCTATTTGAAATTAACTGCAAGCTGGCGCGGCGTCTGGGGGCGGAAAAGCTGGTGCTGCATCTGTGGGGCGGTCTGGCGTCGGACGGCCATATAGAAAATAACATAAGCCAGTATGTCGTTTTAAAGGACATAGCGGAGCGGTACGGCCTGCGCGTAACCGTGGAAAATGTGGTGTGTAACAGGGAAAATCCTTTGGCGCATTGGAAGCGGTTGGCGGAGATGGATCCGAGTGTTGCGTTTACTCTGGATGTGCGGTTCGCCAGTTTTCATGATCAGCTCGATTTGGTTTTTACGGATGAATACAGGTGGCTGTGGGAGGGCGCGGTACAGCACATACACATCAGCGATTACTGCGGCGGCCGGATGGAGTGGGACAAATTGAGATTTTGCCTGCATCCGGGGGAGGGAAATATAGATTACGGGAAACTTGCGGCGAATTTAGCGCGCGTGAATTATGACAATACAATTACCTTGGAATCCACATCGGTTCTGCCGGGAGGAGATATAGATTTTGAAAAATTGGACGCCAGTCTGGGGAAAATATCAAAATGGCGGTTTTGAAAAGCTCCGGTCGCAGGAAAAATCCCTGTAAAGGGTGCGAAATGTGCAAAAAATGGTGCCAACGGATTGAATCTTTTGCCTGAAAATGACGATATCCATGATAGGATGATAGAACTTTTAGTTCTTTGGAGCGCTCACAGAATTGCAAAGGGAGCATAGCTCCCTTTAGATGGCAGATGAGAAACTGCTATCTCTATCGCCTATTCGCAATAAATCGCTCAGAAATGGGGTATGGATATGAAAATACAGGCACAGGAAGAAATGTCTAAGCTTTTGGAATACAGGCAGCGGCTGAATGAGAGGAACGCCCAGAAAAACCGGGCATCCGGCAAAACAAAAAAGAGCACGGGGAAAACGAATCGCGCCGGTCAAAAGAAAAAGAAACTGAATTATAATGCGTGGGAGATATCCAACCAGATCATGCAGGCGGTCCACTCGTCGGGGGCTTCGCGCGCCCTTATGAGAGCCCGCAGCAAGATGGAGTATCTGCAGCGGTGCGCCGCCTCGGGCAATTATGACGAAGAAGAAGTCCGGGCGGCTGTTGTCCATGCCGAGCGGATGGTGGCCTGCGCTCAAAAAAAGGTGGAGAATCTGAAAGCGGAGGAGCAGATGCAGAAGTCGTCCGAGGGCAGCGGGGACAGGCAGCGCGTTCAGCAGAAAGCGGAGCAGAACAGGGAGAGGATGCAGTTAAAGCGGCAGTTGGAGGAAGTGCGCCGCCGTCATAGGGAGGATGAGAACAAGGAACTCCAGGACGCGGACATTCAATACTTAAAAGCCAAGGTGCGTAACCAGGAGCGTCAGGAGGCGCAGCTGCAGGCGGAACTGGCGGAGGCGATGATGCCGGCGCTGTCAGCGGAGGCACTGGGAGAGATGCCCAGCGATGCCGCTATGGCGGGAAGCGCGGCTACATCTGACGGCGCGGGCACGGAAGGCGGTTCAGCCATGACCACGGGGATGGATGGCGCAGGCATAGCTATTACTGCTGGTGTAGATGTTCTGTTGTAACACTCCCTTTTTGTTTATGAGCGTTCATTATTTTTGCAATCTGTTCAATTTCAAAATGAATTTTTTCTCTTTCGGCGGGGGATATTCTTGTGCCATCGTTCATTTCCCTGAAATTTCATTCTGAAAAAGATTTCGCATAATAAAAAGGGGGTTTCACATAATGTACCCTTTTTTTGAAAAAAATCTGCCGATATAAAGCATATAAGAAATATAGAAAAAGAAAGGGGCAGAAAAAATGAGATTTGATTTTGGATTGACCGATTCATTTGGCGCGCATTATCTGGCGCAGGGGTATCGGAAGAATGAAGGGGCAGCGAAAAGCGGCAACGCGGGCTTTGCGGAGATTGCGGCGGCCAAGGCGGCGGGGACATTTTCCCAAAGCGGATTTGACCGGGTAAATAGCAGCTCGGCTGACCGGACGGAGCAATATGTCGAGTATCTGAAACAGCGCTATGGCGCAAATGTTATGGTGAAAAATGTCGGCAATGACCAAAAGAGCGTTGACAGCTTTGGCGCAAGCATAGCGGGATTTAACAATGTGGTGATTGCGCCGAATATTTTGGAGCAGATGGCAAATGATCCGGAAAAGGCAGCCTATTATGAGCGGCAGATCAAAAAGGCGCTGGATGATTTTCCAAAAATTCAGGCAGAATTATCCCTGATGGGACACGAGTTACATTCCTATGCCGTGGGCATTGACGAGCACGGGGTTGTGCATAAGTATCTTACCGGCGATCTGAAGCCGGAAGTGCGGGCGAAAATCGAGGCCAGGATCAAGGCGGAGCAGGCGGCAAAGCGGGCGAGACGGGAAAAATATCATAAACTTTCCGAGGAGGCGGCGGAGAGACGCAGGGAGCTTGCCGAATGGCAATATCATAAAATGCTTATGGCCGAGGCATTTCGACAGAGCGGATTTGATCTGGCAAATTATCATTTTATCAGTCAGCCGCAGATGTCATACGCAATGGCAGCTTATATGGGGGCCGCTGGCATGGCGATAGGAAATATTTTATAAACAGTATATGCCTGGACTTAGCCAAAGGGGGCATATGGCGCTGTCAGAACGCGACGGCGAAGGGGCGGCTCCGACCGACAGAGGAGCCGCCAATAAAGAAACGGAGCAGATTGCTGTGACCGGAATGGAGGTAAAAAATGATTATCAATGGAATATCGGCAGGGTATTATGATACAAAATATACGAGCGTAAAAAATAAAGCGGATGCGGTAAAAAATTTTGCAGATACTGTGAGAATGACGGCAGAAAGCAGCTCCGCAGACCGGACGGAATCGTACAAGGACTATTTGAAACAAAAATATGGAAATGTGCGCTATGAAAGTGTCGGCAAGGATCAGGAGAGCCTTGACAGGGCTGGAAAAGGCATGAGCGGAAATGATGTTATTATTGCTCCGAATATTGTGGAGGAGATGGCGAATGATCCGGAGAAGGCGGCTTATTATGAGGGCAAGATAGACGATTTTTTCAATGATATTCCGAGGGCAAAGGCTATGTTTGCAGCGCAGGGATTGAATTATGAGCCCTGTGGAGTCGTAATCCATGAGGATGGGAGCGTGACATATATCAGCGGCTGTAATAACGATACCCCGGAAACCAGAGCCAAAATCAAGGCGGAGCAGGCGGCAAAGCGGGCAAGACGGGAAAAATATCATAAACTTTCCGAGGAGGCGGCGGAGAGACGCAGGGAAGAAGTTAATGAATATGTGGTGGAAAAGTGAGAGTAATGTGGTATAATAATGAGGAAAATACCGATGACGCTTGCGTCGAGCGGCATTTGACGAATATCTCCAGCGAGACGGTAGTCGAGATGGTATTATGTTAGTGAAACAAATTGGAATTGGGAGGCAATAAAAGTGCATAAATTGATTATACTCAGAGGAAATTCTGGCAGAGGAAAAACTTCTGTCGCAAAAGCACTCCAGAAAAAATTTGGATCTAATACTATGCTACTTTCCCATGATATGATTCGTAGGGAGATGTTACATGTATGGAGTGCAGAGGGAATCATCAAGTCTGAACCATTGATGATAAATCTGCTGAAGTATGGTAAAAAAAATTCAGAAATTACAATAATGGAAGGCGTTCTTCCAGCAGACGCATATAGCAGATTGTTTGAAACCGCGGTAGAAGAATATGGTCAAAATATTTTTGCTTATTATTATGATTTGCCGTTTGAGGAAACCATGGTCAGACACAGTACAAAACCTAATCGAAATGACTTTGGCGAAGCCGCCATGCGGCAATGGTGGAAAGAAAAAGACTTTTTACCCATGATTTCAGAGAAAATATTACACAAAGATTTAAGTTTTGAAGATGCGGTATCAATGATTTATAACCAAGTATCTAATCAAGAATAGATAGCTAATTTGGAAAACTTTCGAAGTGATTGAAAGGTAAATTCCGGTTTGTTGAATTAACAGTATTTACAATCACCACTAAATAGTAATCTTAGAAATTTCGAGTATAATAGATTATACATAGTGTAGCAGTTGGAAGGATGAAATCACTGATAAAGCAAAAATTATAGATCAGATTAGGAATTAATTTCGCTGTCTGACAAGCTATATAGACTGCGGCCTGTAACAAGCGGTCAAAAATAAAACGCCACAGAAAACAACGATTTTATCGTGTTTTTCATGGCGTTTTTGTTCATAATCCCAAATTTACGACCAACAGAAAAAAAATAAAAGAAAAGCACCCTTCCTCAACCATAAATGGTGTATAATGTAAGTGATCAAACCAACATTAAAAAGG
>CANRJU010000174.1 GCA_947631075.1 uncultured Lachnospiraceae bacterium | reverse complement strand
CCACCCGGCCGGTCTTATTTTCAATGCAGACCGCGGAGCCCTGCATCTGATACATGCCGTTCGTCCCCTTTTCCGTAAAGCCGGAGAGATTGTTATTGACGGCCTGCTGCAAGCTCTTTTGCTTTTTTAAGTCGATGGACGTATAAATCCGGTATCCGTTGTTGAGAAGCATCTTCTGTGCCACCGCGTACGCCTCATCGTATTCCTCGTCGTACTCCTTCTCCTCCTCCTCGCTGGCGAACTGGTTCTTGAACTTAAAGCCGTTCTTTTTCATCAGCGCCCGCGTGGCGGAGTAAGTAACAAAGGTCTGGATATAATCCCGTTTTTTCACTTCCTGAATGTTGAGCTTGATCTTCTCGTTATACGCCTCGTCGTACTCCACCTGGTTGATCACGCCGTCGTCCAGCATCTGATCCAGGATGCGGTTCTTTCTCTCGACCGTGTTGTCGTAGTGCGTGGTCGGGTCGTAGAGACTCGGCCGGTTGGGAATCGCGCACAAAAAAATGATCTGTCCCAGAGAGAGCTCCTGACAGCTCTTGCTGAAATACCCTCTCGCGGCCGCCTCGATGCCATAATACCCGTTGGCGAAACAAATCGTGTTGAGGTAAAATTCCAGAATCTCGTCCTTGCTGTATTTTTCCTCAATTTCCCTGGCTAAGAAAATCTCGCGTATCTTGCGCTCATAGGTCTTTTCCGGGGACAAGAACACGCCCCGGGCCAGCTGCTGGGTAATCGTGGAAGCGCCCTGGCTCTTTTCCCCTTTATTTTTCACAAGCTCCACCACCGCGCGCATAATGCCCTTTAAATCAATGCCGTGATGCTTGTAGAACTTCTTGTCCTCCGTTACGATCATGGCGTCCTTGGCGTACTGGGGAATGGACTCCAGCTCCAGATAATAGGCGTCCTTGTCCCCCTTGAGCACCGCGATCTGCTTGCCCTTCCGGTTGTACGCGATAGTAGTCTCCGACGTGCGGAACGTCTCCGCCGAGGACGCCTGCACCAGCGCCTTGGCCTCGTCGTGCATGGCAAAAAGCTCATCCCCGTACTTAAAGTAAAAAAATAGTCCGCCAAATAAAATTGTAAGTAATAAAAGCAAAATAAAGATCTTGACTCCCAGCCAGAACTTTCTATGTTTTTTATGCTTTTTCTTTTTCGGTTTGTTTTTGGCCATTTGTCCGTCTCCTTTCCTCCCAGTCCCCGTGTCCCCCCACGTTTCTTGCCACATTTGAGTTCGCAAAATTCTAAAACATCTCAATTATACTCCATTTTATGGTATCTTGCAAAGAATTTCTTCATGGACGCGGCGCGCCCGATGTTCCCAGGTGTGCCCGGCGGCCGCCGTCTGATACGCTTTCTTCTGTATGGTCTCCCACCGCTCCCGGTCGCCGAGCAGCTCCTTGATCCCCTGCGAGAGCCCCTCTAACTCATTTAACTCATAAAAAATAACGTCCTCCCCGTCCTGCAGAATTTCCTTCATATAGCGGCTCCAGTCCGTAAAGCACACCGCGCCGTTGAGCATGGAATTAAAGACCCGGTCGTGGGCCCCCTCCTTGAACCACGGCATGACGTTGAGGGAAATTTTCGCCTGGCTGATCATCCGCAGGCAGCTGAGGGAATTCTGCAATTTCCCGTTGATAATATTTTCCGGATGCTCGCACGGCAGCTTGTTCCACCGCCAAAGCAGTGTACCTTGACGCCATGGTCCGCCAGGTGCTTGATCACCTCGCCCCGGAAATAATGCCGCACATAGATGTCGATCACAATCATGGTCGGCATACATTCCTTCAGGCCCTCCTCCGTCAAATCCACTACCTCCTCCCGCATATGCTTTATGATGCCTTCTGACATGCACATGTGCGGGTGCTCGATAAAATCATGGATAATATCGTAGTAAAATTTCGCGTACTCATCCCCGTTTCTCGTGAGCACCTTTTCAAAATCCGAGGGCGGCTCATAATTGCCTGTAAAAACCACGTCCATCGGGCGCTCGTCCCACCCCGGCAGCGTCTTTTCCGTCCAGAGGGACGTCCCCGCCAAAGGCAGAAAGGGACCTCTCTTTATCTCGGGGAAAAACTTCTGCAGATACGCCTCGTGCTCCCGGTCTATGGAAATCTGCGTGTAGTCCTTGGGGAGAAAGGGGACAAACTTGTGATAATAAAACGGGTGGTCTACCACGATGTTGATAAAGGGAATCTCCCTTGCCTCAAAAAAATTCACGCCGTTCGCGTCCACCATGTAGTCCTCGCCGCTGCAGCCGTCGAAATTAAAGCTGACCACCGCCGTCTTTTTCGGCTCGCAGAATGCCAGCAGCTTATAAAAGCTGTCGTACTCCGCGCACTGGTCGAAATAAAACACCTCGTAACCCAGCTTTTCAAATGTCTTTCCAATCTGTTCGCTGAAAAACCAAAGCGTCTCGATTCCCTTTGTAAAAAGCACCAGTTTTTTTATCATTGCTCTGTTCTCCTCATGGCGTCCGCGCGCCTGATCCGGCGAATACGCGTTTTTATTCTTAGCAGAAAAGGGGCGGCACTCGCAAAAAGTGCGCCCCTCTTAATCCACTGCTTATGGAAGCTGAATTTCCGAATATTCCTTCGGCGGCAGCGGCGTGGTGGAGTCCTTGACGAACTTGCGCACGGCCTGCGCCGCTTTCGAGATGGCGATGTTGGTTCCCACGCCGGCGACGCATCCGCCCGGACAGCCCATTCCCTCGATCATGCAGCCGTCTTTCTTGCCCGCCTTGGCAAGCAACAGCATCTTCTGGCAGTCCGCCAGGCCCTCCGCGTGCTCGATGTACACCTCGGTGCCCGGATAGTATTCATTGATGCAGTTCTCAATGGCGCTCGCCACACCGCCTGCCACCGCGTATCCGCGGCCGGTTCCGGTGGCGTCGTGAATCGGCTCCTCGCATTCGTAGGTCGCCATGTCGATTCCCTTCGCCGCGAAAATCGCGTCTAATTCTTCAAATGTAATAACAAAGTCCACGTCGCTCCGAACCGCCGTGCGGGAGGCCTCCAGCTTCTTGGCCGCGCACGGGCCGACAAATACAATCTTAGCCTCCGGGTGCCTGCCCTTAATGGTCCGCGCCGTCGCCACCATCGGCGTCAGCGCGCTGGACACCGTCTCTACCATGTCCGGCAGCGTCCTCTTAGCCAACATGGACCAGGCCGGACAGCAGGATGTCAGCAGGAACGGGAGCTTGCCCGTCTTGACCTCGTTGACATAGTGGCGCGCCTCTGTGATCGCCCCGATATCCGCTCCCAGGGCCACCTCGTAAACGTCCATAAATCCGATTTCCTTCAGAGCAGCCTTGATCTTCCACAGGCGGACGTCGTCGCCGAACTGTCCGATGACCGCCGGAGCCAGCTCCGCGATGACCGGTCCCTTTTTCAGCGCCTGAATCAGCTGGAAAATCTGGGATTTGTCCGCGATGGCGCCGAACGGACAGTTCGCCATGCACTGGCCGCACTTCACGCACAGCTTGTCGTCTATGTAGGCGCGTCCCAGGCTGTCGGAGCTGATTGCCTTGATGCCGCACGCCGCCGCGCAGGGGCGCACCTTTTTGGCAATGGCGTCATAGGGACAGATGGCCTTGCACTTTCCGCACTTGATACATTTTTCCTTGTCGATGAAGGACTTGCCCTTCACCATCGTAATCGCGCCCACCGGGCACACTTCGCGACAGGGATGCGCCACGCAGCCCTGGCACTGGTTCGTCACCTCGTAGACGTTATCCTCGCACATGTTGCAGGCCGATGGAATCACCTGCATCAATGGCGGCTCATAGTACTTCTCCGCCACGTTGCTGGCGTCCAGACCAGCGGTTACATGGACCGGCTCGTCGTCCGGGCGCAGGGAAAGTCCCATCGCCAGGCGGACGCGCTCCGAGCTGATGGCGCGCTCGCGGTAGATGCTCTCCCGGTACATCGGCACCTCGTTCGGCGTAATCCGGTACGGAATCGCCTCAATGTCGTCGTTGATATTCGTCGATTCAAAGGCGACCTTTGCCACCTCTGTAAACACCTGCTTGCGCAGCTTTTTCATAGGGGTTTCTATACCTCTCATGCTTCTCCTCCTTTTACATTCTTTTTGATTTTTTATCTTTCTGTTTCACAATTATGCTCGCTCTTGCATTTTCTGCTCTGTCACAATCTGGTCGCGGCCGTGATTTTTCCCATAATAGAGCAGATCGTCCGCCGCCTTGACATTCCGGTCGAACTTCATGGATTTCTCGTAATCGGTCACGCCGAAGGTCATGGTGATCTGGAAAATGGCCTCCTCCGCCCGGAACTTCTTGACCTGGAGCTCCCTGCGCAGATTTTCAAACCGCTCCACTAACTCCTCGCCCGTCCCGTCGAACTCCACGAGAAATTCCTCGCCGCCCCATCTCGAGACGATTCCCCTCTCGCCCACGATGTCCCGCAGGGCGTGAGCCACGTAAATGAGCACGGTATCTCCCACGTCGTGGCCGTACTGGTCGTTGACCTTTTTGAAAAAATCGACGTCGCACATCGCGATGGACAGCTTATCCTGTGACAGGCGGCACACCATCTGATCCCGGAACGCCCGCCGGTTGAGAAGTCCCGTCATGACGTCCTTGGAAATCATGTCGTCCAGCGATTTTTTCACATCCACCGCATAGTGCCCCATCTCGCCTAACTCATCCCGGCGCAGGAGCACCTCCTCCGGCATCTGCTGGTTGAACTCGCGCCTTGCCAGACCGCCCAGATACTTTCGTATGCCGCGGATAGCCGCCACGATTCTCTGTGACATAATCAGGCTGAGCGCTCCGGTCAGAAGAATGATAAAAATACAGATAATCACATTCCCCTGGAGCATATCCCGGATGGAGTGATTGACCGAGCGCGCGGGCAGTCCCGCGAAGCTAATCCCGATCACATCCCCGGCATTATCTATAATCGGCACATAGTAGGCAAAATACTCCTCCTCGCCGACCATGATATTTTCACCGAAATACTCCTCGCCCCGGTTCAGCACCGCCTCCACCACGTCGTCCTTGACCTGTGTTCCCACAATGCGGTTTCCTCTGGCGTCCATCACCGTCGTCAGGCGTCTGGTGGCGCCGATGCAAATCGTCAGCTCGGCTCCCGTATCGCTCTTGATGTCGTCTAATATCCGATAGTCAGACGTCAGCTCCGTCTCCCCCTTCATGAGCCTTCCCGTGTCATAGGAAAAATCCCCCGCGTCCACGGTATTGTAATAGCTGATCAGGGTGTGGGCAAGACCGGAAAGGTTCTTTTTTATCTCATAGACCATCCCCGCCCGCACCGACCGATAGCTGTAAAGAGTGAGCACGATTCCCAGTAAAAGAATCGGAACCACAGACATGCGCAGAATGGAAAAGACCAGACTCTGCGATTTTTTCTCGCCTGCCATATTTCCCGCCTCCGTGATCTCATTGAGCCAAGATGCCCTTTGGCCCCTTCTTCTTAATAATATGCGAAAAGACGACCTCTCTTTACGCTTCTTCCTTGGGCAGGGCAACCTTTTTCTCTACGGTGACCTTCTCCTCCAGACAGGCGAAAATCTCCTCTACCTGCTCGCCCTTCATCCTCGGCGTGAGCACGCTGACCACCGGAACGACAATCAGGCCGGCAATCATGGCGATGGCGCCCGCGTTGATCGGGGACGCGATAAATTTAAAGAACATATTGGCTACCGTAATGCCTACGCCGCATATAAAGCTGGCCCACACGGCCGCCTTCGTGACGCCCTTCCAGTAGAGGCCGTACAGAAACGGCGCCAGAAAGGCTCCCGCCAGCGCTCCCCACGAAATGCCCATGAGCTGTGCGATAAAGGCCGGGGGATCGAGCGCTATCACGACGGAGATGATAATGAATACCGCCAATAATATTCTCATATAGACGAGCTGCTTTTTCTCGTCCATATTTTTTACAAATAACGGCTTGATAAAGTCCAGCGTCAGCGTGGAGCTGGACGTCAGCACCAGGCTGGAGAGTGTGGACATGGACGCCGACAGGACCAGTACGATTACCACGCCGATCAGAATATCGGACAGGGACGAGAGCATCGTCGGAATAATCGTGTCATATACGATTGTCCCGTCCGCCGCCGGCTGCACGCCGGAAATCCGGCTGAAACCGCCGAG
>CANRJU010000173.1 GCA_947631075.1 uncultured Lachnospiraceae bacterium | reverse complement strand
CCCATCATATCCGCCAATTTGACAACATCATGATTTAATCTATAGAATGTCCGGGCGAACAGATGCCGCAGATTGTGGGGAAATACCTTGTCCGCATCGACGCCCGCTATCCTGCACAGCTTTTTCATCTCCCGCCAGATATAGCTCCGGTCCAGCGCCTTTCCCTTTTTTGTCTGGAATATGGGGCCTCTTTTTATGCCGTTTTTATAGACATAACAGAGCAGGCTCCTCTGCAGGTCCCCGGGCAGCATGATCTTCCGCTCTTTTCCTTTATTATAGATTGACGCCATGCCGTTTTTTAACGCCTGCACGGTGATAAAGGCCAGCTCGCCTACCCGTATGCCTGTGGCGCAGATGGTCTGGATGACCAGGCCAATCCGGACTTTCCCGGTCTCCGCGGCCGTCTTTACCAGCTTCTTGTATTCTTCTTTGGTCAGCTCCTTCTTTTCCGGCATAAACGTCTCCGTCTGGATTTTGTATGTCCTTAACCGCAGATCGTGCCACCCCATAAACTCAAAGAACTGGTTCGCCGCCACAAGATAGGTATTGACGCTGGTGGTCTGGTAGTCCATTTCGTTTTTCAGATATTCCTTGTACTCCAGCACCAGCTCCCGGTCCAGGCTCCGCCCTGCCGCGAATTTCCGCAGCTTTTCCAAGTCGCCCATGTACTTTGTTATCGTATTTTTGCTCTTTTCCTGCCCGTAGAGATGCGCGCGGAAATTTTCCAGTGCTTTAGGGGTTATTTTTCTTTTCTTCATGGTTTTTTCTTTCCTCCTTAGCTGTTTTGCTTTATTTTTTCATCAAAAAAAGGCACCCCCCATGAGATGCCTTTTGCTTTTTTCATTTAGTTCGCGTCCCGGTATATTCCCCCGCCTTCTTTCGGTTTCCAGCCGATGACCCGGACGCCCTCGTCCACGGTCACGTCTTTCAGGTTCTTGTATTTGCTCAGGTCAATCTTTTTAAACTTATTTCCATATACCTGTAAATCTTTCATCGTCTTAGTGTTTATATTCTTGACGTTGAATTTCTTCAATCCCGCGTTGGCGTACCGGAAAAACTTTAATTTGTTTTTGGCGCTCAGCCGCAGCGTCTTTACCTTCATCCCGTCCAGCCGCAGCCAGTTCAGCTTGTCGTTTTTGCTCAGATCCAGCGTCTCCAGATTCCGGCAGTTCCAGATATCCACCTGGGTCAGCTTTTTATTTTTAAGCGGCGCGATTTTGGTCACCTGAGGGCAGTTCTCCATAAAAATCAGTTCCAGTTTTTTGTTGTGGGACAGATCTGGAAATTTCAGATTTTTATAATTTGTAATATATAATTCCTTTAGCTCCGCCAGCTTTTCAAGATTCAGTTTTTTCATCCGCTTGCACAGGGCGCTGGAATCTCCGCTGTCTAACATCAGCGATCGGACGCTCCGGTTCTTTTTCCCGAACACGATTTTCTCCACATCCGCGCTTCCAAGGCTCAGACTCCTCAGATTTTCCAGGGACGACACGTCCAGGACGTCTAACGAGGGCATATCGTACAGCCATATTTTCGTGAGAACTTTGCTGTTTCCAAAAGACAGAGACTCCATGCTGGAAAAACCGGAAAGCGACAGTTTCTTCAAACCGGTGAGCTTCGCGCAGTCAAAATTCTTCAGATCCATGTCGTAAATATGCAGGTCCTCCAGCTTTTTCAGCTTGTACAGGGAGCTTATATGGCTCACCTGTACCGGATAATCCTTGCCGTTTTTCGTCAGTCCGCCGTTCAGGACCAGACTGAGATCGGACAGGTTTTCAAACAGCTCCAGCCCCTTACAGTCGAACACAAATTCATCCTTCGTGTAGTAGTGAATCTCTGCCGGCTCATCTTCGTCCGTCCCGTCCAGATCGTCCGAATCCATGAACTTATCCAGCGTCAGCTCCGTCACGGCCTCCGCCTCGTCCCGCTGCAGGACGCCGTCCTGATTCCCGTCCACATACTTCTGCACATATTCCCGGAAATACTCATCCGGAAAGGATTCAGCGTCTATGGCCGTCTCGTCCGTCTCCGCCGCCAGCGCCACAGCGCCGGGCGCAGCCGATACCGCAACGCCGGAGGCCGCTCCAATCACAGCCCCGGCCATGAGCAGCGCCCCCGCCCATGCCGTACAGATACCCATTTTCAAAAACATCTTTGCCATTCCTTTCATGGCAGATCCCCCCTTTTATCGTCGCCTAAACCACTTGTTACAGAATTATATTATACCACAGTTCAATCTATATAGAAACTGTTATTTTCAAGCAGCGCGCTCCTGGCGGAGCGAAACTAAAAACAGCGCGCAGATCCCGCTTTACAGATTGGTGTAAAATATGCCCGTCAAGAGCTGTACCCCGATAGATACGGCCGTGATGGACGCCCAGCAGCAGAGTCCCATAATAATCGGCTTGCCGCCCTTTTTCACCAGATCGATCAGGTTGGTATTGAGCCCGATCGCGCACATGGCCATGGCGATAAAAAACTTCGCCAGCCACTTCATGGCGGGCACAAATTGTCCCGCGTAAAACGCCGTCAGGCCATTGTCCGGGAGCAGTCCCATGACCGTCGTAATCACTGACGCCGCGATAAAGTACAAAATAAAGAACGGGAATATCTTCTTCACGGAAAAGCTGCCGCCCTCGCCGCCGCTCTTTTTCGCCTTGGCCGTCCGATAGAGCGCCAGAACGAGTGTAATCGGAATGATGGCGAGCGTCCGGGTCAGCTTTACCGTCACCGCAGCGGACAAAATCCCGTCCACGCCGTAAATGCTCTCCGCTGTAGAGGCCGCCGCCGTCACTGAGGACGTGTCGTTGACCGCCGTCCCCGCAAAGACCGCGAATCCCTCGGATCCAAATCCGATGGCGTGGCCGAATGCCGGAAAAATCAGCGCCGCCAGCACATTAAACAGAAAGATGACGGAAATGGACTGCGCCACCTCCCGGTCGTCCGCGTCAATGACCGGCGCCGTGGCCGCAATGGCCGAGCCGCCGCAGATGGACGATCCCACGCCGATCAGCGTGGACACCTTGGAATCCATGCGCAGCACCTTCATCATCAGATACGACACAATCAGCGATATGGATATAGTGGAGACAATCACCGGCAGGCTCTTGCTCCCCACGCTGGCAATCGTGCCCAGATTCAGCGAAAATCCCAGAATAATCACCGCCCACTGCAGGATTTTCTTAGATGTAAATTTGATGCCATCCTTCATGGCGTCTTTTCCCGCAAGCGACGGAACAATCAGCGTAATCACCATGCCAATCAAAATCGCGAATACCGGCGCACCCACTACCTCCAGGGAAAAACTCCCGATTTGCAGTCCGGAAAGAAACGTAGCTGCCGCCGCTATAACCACGCACAGCAGAATTCCCGGAATCATCTCCTTGCATTTTTTTGTAAAATTCATTTCTTCCTCCATTTCTGAGCGAACAAGTTCGCTCTAGCGACTTGTTGCGAAGAGGCGATGAGAAAGCTGCGTAGCAGTTTCTCATCTGCCATCAAAGCAATTTGTGAGCGCTCCAAAGAACTGAAAGTTCTTCTCACAAATTGCCGTGTGAAAAATCATTGCATCAGCATGATTTTTCACGCTATCCTCCATTTCTGAGCGTTTACGCCCTTCGAATCAGCCCCAGCCGTTCAAACACCGGGTACAGATAGCTGGCCCCGAAGGTTCCCAGGCGCTTAGGCCCCTTGACGTATCCCTCGCTCTCCATCAGCTCCACCGCCTTCCGATAAGCGGCGTTGACGGTAGAACGGGTGATAGACTTTTCCTTTCTTGAAACAAACAGTTCATTTCCCACAATCCGGTAGGTAAATGCCAGATTCTTTGTCGTGTGAAACTCCGCGTCCTGATGAGCAATCAGCAGATCCCAGAGTTTTCTCTCATCTTCCGTGTACTGCGAAGTATCCGCATATCTAGCCATAAGTCATGCCTCCTGACAACATCCTGACTCATATACCGACCACCATGTACTCCCGTACTTCTGGCCATGCCCTGGCCTCTACTTCATCACGCGCATCTTTCGGGCCACCAGATACAGCCTGCGCCCCATCGGGAAATCAAACAATTCCTCTCTGGTCAGTCCCTTTAACAGAAGGAACATGACAAAATAGACTGCCACGGCCACGACCAGAGACGCTAACGTCCTCACCAGATTAGACGCGATCACAAGTCCCAGTCCCTCGTAGACGGCAATCAGCGCCACCGACATCCACAGGGAAGCGGCGAGCGGCGCCAGAAACGTCTTGACAATCTCCTGCCTGTACTCCGGCACAAAGCGCCGGATTGCCATGAGATTGAGCAGGGACACCACAATCGGAAATGTGACGTTCCCCAGAATCAGGGAATAAATGCCAAGGCTGGTGTATTTCAGCAAGAGAACCACAAATCCCACATGCAGCGCCAGCGAGATTGCCGAGTGAATCACCGGATAGCGCATTTTACTGATGCTCTGGAGCGCCCCGCCGGTCACGTTGGACAGGGCGTAAAATACGATGGCAAGAGAGCCCGCCGCCAGCATGTGGCCGCCCAGCACATAATCCGAGCTCGGAAACAGCATCCGGACAATCGGCTGTCCCAGGAAAATAAATCCCGCCGCACAGGGAATGGCGATAATCATGTTAAATTTGATGCCGGCGGAGACGTTATATTTCCACTGCTCCACATCTCCCTCGGTGTACGCCGCTACCGCGCTGGGAATCAGCGAGGAAGCGAGCGCCGTGGAAATGGCGATGGGAACGCTGCACAGCACCCGGTATTTGGAGCTGTACACGCCCACCATGCTCTTGATGGTGAGGGCGCTCATGCCGCTCCCTCTGGAAATGGCGCCGAATAATTTGTAATCGATCAGCCCGCTGATATTGTACACCGTCTGGGACAGAATCACGGGCAGTATGGTAGCGAGAAGTATCAAAAATAAATGGGAGGACGACATAAGCTCCGCGGGCCGGGTGCGGTCCCGTCTCTCCAATTTCTCCTGCACGGGCCGGTAGACCCAGTACACGAACAGCACGATGAGCAGCGCCGACGCGGCTCCCAGACAGGTTCCGAGCGTGCCGCCCGCCGCCCCCCAGGCCGCCTGGCGAATGGAGTCCGCGTTCCATTTCATAAAGAGATAGCTCGCCGCCACGCTGACCACGGCGTTGACGATCTGCTCGATCACCTGTGAAAAAGCGGTGGGGACCATGGTCTTTTTTCCCTGGAAAAATCCCCGGAAAACGCCTAACAGCGCCACAATAAAAATCGTGGGGGCAAGCACCCGAAGCGGTATCTGCACGCCCACATATTCCGGGTAAATATACTCCTCGATCAGACCCGCGCCGAACAGCAGCACGCAGCCAAAAATGCCGCCCGACGCCACGGCGAAGGCAAGGCCCACGCGCAGGGTCCTTCCGGTGTTCTTGTGCTGCCGCTTCGCCTGCTGGGCGGAGATAATCTTGGACATAGCCAGAGGCAGGCTGTAGGAGGAAATAATAAGCACCAGATCATAAATCTCAAAGGCCACCGCGTAGATGCCGTTGCCTTCTTCCCCCAGAATATTGGACATGGGAATCCGGTAGATCATTCCGATCAGGCGCACCAGAAGGGAGGCCATGGCAAGAATCCCTCCCTGTTTTAGAAAATCGGTTCTGTTTTTCTGTGTCTCTGTACTCAATGGAATTTCATCCTCCCGTTGTAATGTGTAACTATTATTTAATCTTGACCAATTTCTGCCGGTTCTTCGGAAAAACGGCGATATAGGTCTTGCCGGGATTGATTGAGAGCGTCGCCCCCGTCTCGTCCTCGTAGACCATGGTGTTATTTTTCTCATTCCGGCTCCAGGTTATGTCGCGCCTTTTGCCGCGGGTAAAATAATAGCCCTTTCCGGTGTTATGGGTCAGCTCCATCGTCTGATAGCCGTTCCGGTCGATATTTTTCTCCTCCACGAACTGAACGATGACATTTTTAAAAGCAAGCTGCTTTTTGCTCTGGATATCCATGTGCTTTCTGCCGTACTCGGACAGGAGATACTGCTTCTTCTTGGCGCTGTATTTCAGATTGCAGGTGGAGTAATAGGAAAAGGGAAGGCTGACGCTTTTGCCCTTTTTCCCGCCGGGCAGATCCGTCTCCTTTTCGTAAAAATCGAAGTGCTCCGCCTGGCG
>CANRJU010000172.1 GCA_947631075.1 uncultured Lachnospiraceae bacterium | reverse complement strand
GTAATCGGTTATATTTCCGTAAAACATCCGATAGAGGCCGAAGATCCGATTTGCCATATAGCCCCCGAACACCCGGAGGCTCAAAAACAGGATTGTCAGCAGGACCGCCGTGTTGAGGTCCTGGCTCTTGGCCACCTGCCCTTCTTCCCTGGCCTTTTCCAGTTTCCGCGGAGTGGCGGCCTCTGTCTTTTCACCGCCCTCTCCGTCCTTGGCAAAGAACTGAAGATTGTATTCCAATACCATTCTGTCTCACCTGCCTGCAAATAGCGCCCTACGGCGCAAAGCTGTGATAGACCTCCGTGATCACTACCTTCATCTCATTGAAAATGAAGTCCGCCACCGTGGGCAGCGTCTGAATCAGAAGCACTAAGACCAGCACGCCCGCCAACACCTTGATCTGGATACCCACGACAAACATGTTCATCTGGGGAGCCGCCTTCGACAGCACGCCGAGCACCACATTGATAATCAGCATACAGCAGAAAAACGGCAGGACGATTCGGAGCGAGATGAGCAGGTAATTTCCCACAAAATCCACCAGGATATCCTTCAGTCCCGTCCGAAACACCGCCTGCCCCACCGGAAAGCTGGTAAAGGAATCCAAAATAGCGCGTATGACATAGTAGTGCATGTTGGTAACCACCAACAGGAGCATCACAAAGTAATTATATATATTTCCTGTCACAGTAACCTGCATTCTCGTCGAAGGATCGAACATGCTCGCCATGGACAGGCCCATTTCCATATCGATAATCTGACCCGCGAAATTGACCACATACAGGCACAGCTGGCACATGAGGCCCAGCGTCGCCCCCACCACTGCTTCCTTCAGAATCAGCACAAAATATCCGATGACGCCGCTGTAGGCGACCGTGGACGCCGGCAGCACCGGCAGCATCATGAGCGTCATCACAAGGCTCGCCCCCGCCTTGACCCGCGCGGGAACCGACTGAATGCTGAAAAAGGGCGCCGTCATCACGAAGGATGAAATCCTCACCAGAACCATCAGGGTAAATTCCAGGTTCTGAATCGTAAAGGTCATGGTACCTCATTCCCTTCTAACGCGTTATCCCCCCACATACGAGGTGAAGTGGTTGCACAGATCCGTCAAAAATCCCACGCAGTTGTCCATGATCCAGCCCCCGCACAGAAGCAGGGTGATAAAAATCGCCAGCAGCTTGGGCACAAAGGTGAGCGTCTGCTCCTGTATGGACGTGACCGTCTGGAAAATGCTAATCACCAGTCCCACGATCAGGGAAACCAGCAAAAGAGGCGCCGCGCAGCGGATGATGGTCCATATCATCTCCGTCGCTATATCCATTACAACGTCTTGTGTCATCCCGATCCTCGCCTCCTTTTATCCGTAAAATTTTATCAGTAAAATGTACTGACTAACTGTCCCACTACCAGGTTCCACCCGTCCGCCAGCACGAACAGGAGAATCTTAAACGGCATGGAAATCGTCGTGGGCGGCAGCATCATCATACCCATGGACATCAGAGTGGACGCCACCACCATATCTATGACAATGAACGGCAGATAAATCACAAACCCTATGATAAACGCCGTTCTCAGCTCGCTGATCATAAAAGCGGGGATCAGTACCGTGGTGGGAATCTGATCCTCATCGTCTACCGTCACATCCGTGTCGCCGTCCCCGTCCTGAATCTCTAAGAAAAGCCGGATATCCTTCCGGTTGGTCTGCTCAAACATAAACGTCCGAAGGGGCTTGAGCCCGGCGTTCAGCGCCTCCTCCTCCGTGATCTCCCCCCGGTCAAAGGGCTGGATGCAGTCCGTGTTGATCTGGGTCATGACCGGCGTCATAATAAATAACGTCAAAAACAGCGCCAGCCCGATCAGAACCTGGTTGGGCGGCGTTGTCTGGGTTCCCAGAGCGGAGCGCAAAAAATGAAGCACTACGATGATCCGTGTAAAGGACGTCACCATAATGACAAGAAAGGGCGCCAAGGATAAGACCGTCAGCAGAAGAATGATCTTGGTGCTGGCGGACAAACTGGAGCTCCCCGCATTGGATGTGATATTCAGTTCAAAATCCTCCGGTGAATCCGGATCCTGCACCTCGGCGTCCGTACTGCCCTCGATCATGTCTACGTTGGCGTTGGAATCCGGGGCCGCATAAACCTTTGCACTACAAAAAAAGGTTAATATGCTTATCAGAACCAGCAGAAAACTGTATCGAAATAACCTCTGACTCAAGTTCTTCTGTGTCTTCATAAATACCAACCTTTTCTATTTTTCTTTTCCGCCGGACTTGTCCGCCCCGGTGAACCGGCCAAGCATCTCCTTAAAGGACACCTGCGGCCCGGTTCTGTCACCAGCGCTCAAGTCCAGCTGATCCTCATCCAGCTCCGCGAGAAAGGTAATATTGTTCGCGGTCACGCCGATGGAATAATACCTGCTCCCCAGCTGGATGATCTGGATATACTTATTGGGGGCGATCTTAAAGGTCTCGATCACCCGGATATTGCGGGACTGTCCCTGCATGCCGCTCTTTTTCGCAACCCACTTGGTCGCGTAATAGGTAGCGACCAGAACCAGGATAAAGATAACCAGTACGGCAAGCAGTTGAAGGACATTCTCCAGCATGATCAGCCGACCGCTTTCTTAACCGCTTCCAATACGCGATCTGCCTGGAAAGGCTTTACAATAAAGTCCTTCGCGCCGGACTGAATCGACTCGATAACCATCGCCTGCTGTCCCATGGCGGAGCACATGATCACACAGGCAGAAGCATCGGTCTCCTTAATCTTCTTCAGCGCCTGGATTCCATCCATCTCCGGCATCGTAATATCCATCATGACAAGATCCGGCTTGGTCTCGTTGTATTTCTCAACTGCTTTCAGACCATTTTCCGCTTCTCCGGCAACTTCATAACCGTTTTTTGTCAGGATATCCTTGATCATAACCCTCATAAATGCTGCATCATCACAGATCAAAACACTTTTTGCCATTCTCCGTTCTCCTCCATTTACTATTCTTTAATAATCTCGGTAACTCGTATACCAAAACTTTCCTCAATGACAACAACCTCGCCCTTGGCGACAAACTTGCCGTTCACCAGCACGTCAATCGGCTCGCCGGCCAGCTTATCCAGCTCGATAATCGTTCCCGGCGAGAAATCCAGGATCTCCTTGATGGACTTGCTGGTCCGTCCCAGTTCTACCGTGACCTCCAGCGGAACATCCATAATCAGGTCGATGTTCTCCGGCGCGATGCCCGTAAGGTTCGGCGTCGGCATAAAGCTCTGGAACTGTGCCGGCTGTATATTTATATCCTGAGGCGGCATCGCATACATCGGCTGCTGCATGCCTGCCATCGGTTGTTGCTGCATACCCATCGGCTGCGGCTGTGGCTGCGCCGGAGCTGGTTCCGGACTGGCCGGAGCCGGGGCTGGCGCGGCCTCCGCGCTTCCGGTATCTGTGCCCATCGTGACACCCATGAACTGATGGTAGATCCTCCTTGCGAAATCTACCGGATATAACTGCATGATCTCACTGTCTACCAGATCTCCGATCACCATGCGGAAGGAGACCTGCACGAAGGTCTGTCCCGCCATTTCAGCGAGCTCGTCAGTCAGAGCCTCACCGAAATCCACGCGGTTGGCGGTCGGCGGACTGATATCCACCATCTCGTTGATCATGGAGGACATGGACGTGGCGGCCGAACCCATCATCTGATTCATGGCCTCGCAGATGGCGCTCAGGTGAAGATCGCCTAACTCCGCGTCCGTGTTGGTCCCGTCTCCTCCCATCATGAGATCCGTAATGACCTTGACGTCTTCTTCTCTCAAGATGAGGATGTTCTTTCCTTCCAGACCCGCTCTATATGAAATATAAATAAACACACATGGCGTCTCAAACTGCTGCGCCAGCGCGTCTATGGTCGTATAAGTCACCGTCGGCGTCGTGATATCCACCCGGTTATTCACCAGAATCGAAAGAGTGGTAGCTGCCGTACCCATACTGATATTGGCAATCTCCCCCAATGCGTCGGTTTCTTCCGGAGTCAGCATGTCGGACTCATCAACCACAGCGGAAACCGGAGCTTTCCTCTTGTCCTCGGACTGCTCTTCCGCTTCCATGCTGCCTAACAGCGCATTGATCTCTTCCTGCGACAACATTCCGTCCATGGTACTACTCCTCTCTGTAAATTGATTTTATTTTCACTGCGTAAGAGTCCTCGTAGGCACCCGGTATCGCAGAAAATTTCTTGATGTTTCCAACGTACACATCCAGCTCGTCCTCCAGCCTGGTGTTGACCTTGATGATGTCCCCCGGCTGCAGGTGGATGAAGTCGTTGACCGATATAGCGCTCTTTCCCATAATGGCCCGGACCGGAATCCGCGCCTTCTGAATCGAATCCTCCAGAACCTGTCTGTATCTTCCGTCGTCCTTGACCGTGTTGGTGGAGTACCAGTACTTGGTGTTGACCTTGTCGATCACCGGCTCCAGCACGGCAAAGGGTATACATATGTTCATCAGTCCCTCGACTTCGCCCATCCGGATACTCATGGTAATAATAGAAGTCATCTCGTTGGGAGTGACAAACTGGGCGAACTGGGAATTTGTCTCTATTCTCTCTAGCATCGGCTCCAGCTGCTGGACGCTCTGCCACGGCTCGATCATGAGATTGGTGCACACGACCATGATGCGCTCTATGATGCTCAGCTCAATCTCCGTGAACTCGCGGGTCTTGTCAATGGGCTGTCCATCTCCTCCGAGCATACGGTCCACGATGGCAAAGCCAAGTCCCGTGGCCATCTCCACGATGATGTTGCCCTCCAGGGGAGCGAAGTTCACCACTCCTAAGAGCACGGGATTGGACAGGGAGTTGGAAAACTCCTGATATGTGGCCGCCTCCGAGTGCATCACCTCGACCTGCACGTTCTTCCGGAGATACACCGGGAGATTGGTAGATAAAAGCCTGGCGTAGTGTTCAAATATGAATACCAGCGTCCTCAGGTGCTCTTTGGAGAACTTGGATGGCCTCGCAAAATCATAATCCTTGATCTGGCGCTCATCGGTGATCTCGTTTTCCAGCGGATCGAATTCACCGCTGCTGAGAGCCGATAAAAGATTATCTATCTCATTTTGTGACAATACGTCACTCATACATCCTCACCTCGCAACTGACCTACCCTATCATACCGACTTTAACGGGCTCCGCCTCCGCGGATCCCCGGCACGATAAAAACCCTATGTTTTATCATAACATATTTGGTGCCACTATGCAACAAGGAATCCGGGAAGTGAAATATCCACGATGGATTTGGTGTTATACCTCTCCTGGATCTTCTTGACGGCGTCCTGTCTCACGGAGGACTCCGTAATAGTCGTGGCCGTGTACTGGCTGATGCAGTCCTTTACAATGTCGCGTATATAGATATCCGCTTCCTGAACGGAAGTGTTGATCTCGTCATAGTCTTCCGCATCGGGGTTGAACGACACGGTAATGCCGTCTAACACCACATAGTGAGCCGCCTTGTCTCCCGGATCTTTCTGGAGGTTGATCTTGAGAGAATTTTCCATCACGATCTCGTATACCTTCAGATCCGTAATGGAGTACTGATCCTCCTCGCTATCCTGAGGCTCGATCTCCAGATCGATAATCGACGCCACCTTGTCTACCAGATTGCTGGTCTTGTTCATGGCCGGCATGACCGAAAATACAAGTACCGCTGACAATACCAGATTGATCAGTGATGCTGCCATAATCACGATTGTCAATATATTCTTTTTCATTTTGTCCCTCCTTGGTCGTCCGTATATATTTTAATCTCCACACGGCGATTCTTCGCTCTGCCTTTGGCCGTCGCGTTGGACGCGACATTATCGTACTCGCCCCGTCCCGCGGCCTTCATCGTCTTAGCGTCCATCTTCTTTGTATTCACCAGATACTCATACACCGCCAGGGCGCGGGCGCTGGACAGGTACATATTGTCCCTGTACGGTCCCCCGGATATCTTTACATTGTCCGTGTGCCCCTCGATTTCAATCATATGGCTGTCATAAATCTTTAAAATATCGCCCAGCTTGCTCAAGATCGGAATCGTCGACGCCTTGATCTCCGCGGCGCCGGAGTCAAATAGAATACCGCCGCTCAGGGAAATCTGCACATACTGGTAATTCTTGTCCAGA
>CANRJU010000171.1 GCA_947631075.1 uncultured Lachnospiraceae bacterium | reverse complement strand
ATCGTAGTTCTCGCCGGCATCATTAACGCGCTGAAAGTAGTGGGAAAAGACAAAGAGGACTGCAAGGTCATCGTCAACGGCGCCGGATCCGCCGGCATCGCCATCAGCAAGCTCCTCTTGCGTTACGGCTTTCAGAATCTGACGCTCTGCGACCGGTCCGGCATACTGAGCAAAAACACGCCGGATCTGAACTGGGCCCAGAAAGAAATGATGGACGTCACCAATCTCTCCGGAAAGGAGGGCTCCTTAGCCGACGCCTTTGTGGGCGCGGATATCTTTGTGGGAGTGTCCGCCCCCGGCATTGTGACGCCGGAAATGGTCGCCTCCATGAACCGGGACGCCATTCTCTTTGCCATGGCAAATCCCGTGCCGGAAATTATGCCGGATCTGGCTAAACAGGCAGGCGCGCGGGTCGTGGGCACGGGGCGCTCGGATTTTCCCAACCAGGTCAACAACGTAGTGGCATTTCCCGGCATCTTCAAGGGCGCCCTGGAGGGACGGGCCGCTCAGATCACCGAGGAGATGAAGCTGGCCGCCGCCATCGCCATCGCCTCCCTTGTCCCCGAGGACAAGCTGAGCGAGGACAACATCATGCCGGAAGCCTTTGACCCCCAGGTGGCCGCCGTAGTCAGCGCCGCCGTCAAAGAGCATATTCAGCGCTGAATCTGAAATACATACGTCCTCATTTTGAACGGACGCCATTTGCTCTGGCGACATGTCTTGCAGGGGCGATGAGAAAGCCGCCTGCGTATACAGTATCCAACGAGAGAAAGGAGTACCGCCATGCCTCATGAATCCATCGCGCTGTACAAACTGATAGCACTCTATATTCTGAGCAGGGTCGATACCCCTCTCCCCTCCGGTATTCTATCGGATTATATAACCGGGCACGGCTACACCCATTTTTTCAATCTGCAGAACGCGCTGGGCGAACTGCTGCAGACAGACTTAATCCGCGAGGACGCCACCTATCATATCTCTTATTACAGTATCACGGATTCCGGCAGGGAAACCCTGGAACTGCTCGGCAGCCACTTGTCGCCGGAAATTCAGAAAGAGGCAGATGAATATCTGATAGAGCACAAGTATGAGATTCTCAACCAGACTTCGCTCGTCAGCGACTATCACCTGACGGGGGATAACTCCTATGCCGCCGTCTGCACGATGCGGGACGGAAAGCACACGATGTTTCGGCTGGAAATAGAAGTTCCCACCGAGGAGGACGCTCAGCGGATCTGCGATAACTGGCAGGATGGCAGCGAACAGATCTACAAACAGGCCATCCAGATTCTTCTTCGCTGACTTTTCCCTCTTGAGCGTTCCTCTCCTGGTGGGAACATATTATCTCTTTATTTTCTTTGCCGGGTTGAACTGGACATAGGTATACTTGTCCACCAGCTTGGCATCGTTGTATCCGCCGGAAAAATCCGGTCCCTTCCTCAGCTCAAAATGAAGATGCGCGCCATAGGCCATTCCCGTGGCCCCGGTCTTGCCCAGCACGTCTCCCTGCTGTACCTTTTTGCCCGCCTTCACATTCAAAGAAGCGCAGTGCGCGTAATAGGAATAAATTCCGTTTCCATGATAAATAATGACAAGATTTCCAAAGGAGCCCAGGGAACTTGCATTGTGGTACTTGGCATATACCACGGTTCCGTCAGAGACCGCGTGGATGATCCTTCCGCCGCCCCGTATATCCCAGCCGTAGTGTTTGCCGCGGTGAGTGGAACACTGGCAGTGCCAGCCGTCTCCCCAGTTTCCGCCGTTGACCGGAACGCTCCACTTGGCTTTTTTTACCTCAAATTCGTCGTCGATCACGGTCTTTGTGCTCTTACTCGTGTTCGTCGCCTTTACTACATAAGAATAATCTCCCGCGTTCAGTTCGGAAAATTTCAGCGCCTCATCCATCTGATCCAGCGAAAAACTCTTTTTATTTATATTCACCTTTTTCTGGTATACAACGTCCTGATCCTCATCCAGAATGCAGGCTGTCACCTTTTTCATTTTCTTGCTGGCATCCAGCTCTCCCTTGACCGTAAATCCCACGCCCCGGGTAATCTTCTTCGGGTGAGAACATTTTTTCAGCTTCACGGTCCAGTCCGCCTTCTTTTTGGAAGCCGTCTTTTCCTTCGCCTCCGTCTCCTCTTTTCCCTCAGCTTCCTCCTGCGCCTCCACAGCCGATCCCGTAGCAATCTCCTTCACCTCGGCCGCATCCGCGCCTGCCCCCGCGCTGGGATACATGTTGGCCGCCATCAGGGCTGACGCCAGTAAATAAATTCCCCCGATCTGATAAATCCTTCGTACATTCATTGTTCTCTGTCCCTTCTTCGTTCCCTCACTTGAATATTGTTCCTAAACAACAAGAAAAACGGTGGCAAGTCGCTCACCGTTTTCCATTATAGACCATTTGTAACATTTCTGCAATAGTTAAAACGAAATTTTTTAATATTTTTGTAATATTTCTGTAATTTATCGTTTGGGATGATGTCCCGGCGTAATTGTGATCTGCATGCGTCCCTCCCGCAACAGCTCCGCGATCACCTTGCGGTTGACGCCTGTCTCCTGAGCAATCTCCAGCGCGTCGCTAGGGCCATTCTCCTCCAGATATCTCTTGATCTTGCCAAAATCCGACAGGTACTCCTTCCCGCATTTCTGGCACTCGTACAGGCCGCTTCCCTTGTGCAGCATGGGACCGGAACATGCGCTGCACTTAATTGTATTGGGTTCCGCGATCATTTTCGAGAACTTGTCATGTACATCCATCATAAAATCTCCTCCTATTTTCTATTTTCTTTTCTCCTTTGTTACAGTTTTGAAACACGCATGACTGAAAGCATCCGTTTTACTTATTGCAAGGTCGTTCTACATCAGTCGTACTTTTCCTCGTAATTGTGAATACACTGCTCTATAACGGCAACTGCCTCCGCGGGCCCGCCGAACTCCTTCACAGCCGTCTCCTTGCTCTCCAGATCTTTGTAAATGCTGAAGAAGTGCCGAATCTCCTCGAAAATATGCTTGGGCAACTGCTCAATGTCCGTATAGTGATTATAGGTAGGGTCATTATACGGAATCGCGATAATCTTCTCATCGTTAGCCCCGTTATCCAGCATATACATAACCCCGATGGGATAGCAGCGCACCAGAGACAGCGGCTCAATATCCTCCGACGAGATCACCAGCACATCCAGGGGATCCTTGTCATCTCCCAGCGTCCTCGGAATAAATCCGTAGTTGGCCGGATAATGGGTAGACGTATGTAGAATACGATCCAGAATAATCAGACCCGTCTCCTTGTCCAGTTCGTACTTCTTCTTGCTCCCCTTGGGAATCTCAATCGTCGCGATAAAATCTGTGGGCGCGATCCTCGCCTTGCTAATGTCGTGCCAAATGTTCATATTCCTATCTTCCTTTCCTGTATGCCATATGTTCCTCTGTCATATGTTCTCATACTGTAAGCATATCCTGTTAATTATTCATTACAATGCATATTTATTACAATGCAATTTTATTGCAATACAATGCGTATTTATTATAATGCAACAGCATTACTATTACATTGTTATTGCATTGCTATTGCAATGCTATCGCATTATTTACTCTGCTTCATTTATTCCATCAGCCTACTCCTGTAGTCCCAAGCTCAAGGTACTTCAGATAGGCGCCATACGTCATCGTCACCATGTTGTCGCCCGTACCGACGGAAACCGTAACTTCTTTCAGGTCGCTCTCCGTGGCCGCCACACCGGTATCAAAGCTTTCCGCCTTGTCGGCATCGGCCGCGCCGCTCTTTTCTACACCCGTAGACCCTCCGGATCCCGAATACTCATCCGCGTACTCATCCGAATTGCTCACCTTCACGTCCCGATCCGGCACCGTGATGCCCTCGCTCATGTATTTTTTAATCTTTTTGACGTAGTTCTGCGTCTCTGTATACGGGGGCACGCCGCCATACTGCTTCACCCGCCCGCTTCCGGCATTGTACGCCGCGGCCGCCAGGGTATAATCCCCGTCAAATTCTTTCAGGTGCGCCTTCAGCAGCTTAGCCGCCGCCATGATGTTCTCCTCCGCGTCAAAGGGGTCCTCGACTCCCAGCTCCTTACAATTTTCCGGCATGAGCTGCATGATTCCCTGTGCGCCGGCAGACGAAACGCAGTTCGGATCAAAATCCGACTCGGCCTTTGCCACAGCCACCAGAAAATCGTAGGATACATCGTACTTCTCAGAGGCCCGCTCAAAAATGCTTTTCAGTGAAGCAGTCTTTGCGCTCTTGCTCTTTGAGGACGCGCCTGACGCCGAGCGCGTCTGAATCGCGTCCGTCTCCTTTTCCAGAATCTTCTCAAAGGGAGTAATGGAAGATTTCCCGCTCTGCGCCTGGTCGCCGGACACTGCCTGCGACAGCTGCAGAGACTTTGTGATATCATTTACTACCAACGAAGTCAACTTCATCCGTCCTCCTCATCTGCTTTCTATCATTGATTATATATAATTTCCCCGGGATAAGTCAAGCCTCACCGCCCGCTCCGGCAATCTTTTTTTCCAGCTTTATATGCCGGAGCAGCACGACCACCAGCACGGCGCTGACCACCCCAAAGAGCAGTTCCATGACGCCCAGATAGGGGACGTTCCTCGCCGCCAGCCAGTTTTCCAGGGCCTCCACAATATAGGACGCAGAGTTAAAGCACATGTGCAGGAGCACCGATCCCCAGATCGTCCCGGTCTTCTCATACACATAGGCCAGAATGATTCCAAAAATGGTGGCATAAATTCCCTGCACCCAGTTCATGTGAAAAATCCCGAACAACAGTCCGGAAATAATCGCCGCAGGCGCGATGGAAAACGCCCGGCGCAATCTCCCGTAAATCATCCCCCGGAACGTCAGCTCCTCCACTAACGGCCCGAACAGGCACACGACCAAAATCATAAGGGCCGGCGGAGCCGTGCTCAGGTCAAAGTTCTTCGCCAGTTCCTCGTAGGCCTTAAACATATCGGGAAATACAACCGCAATGCCCATCAAGAGCAGGTTGATGGCATACTGCCCCAAAAAAGCCGTCCCCACGATGCAGAGCACATTTTTCAGAGAAAAGGCCCGCCGGTAATCCGGCTTGTAACTATATTTATTCTCTCGGAAATAGTACCATACGCCAAAGCAGGCAAAGAGAATCAAATCCGCCAGAGCGGAAATGATAATCAGCCCCTCGCCGCTCTGAAAAATCTCCAGGCTTTTTATCATATGATTATATATCTGCACTGAATCCACTGTCTCGCCGGATGCTATTTTTATAAATACATCCCTGTATAGGCACATCACGACAATCAGGCTGATGGCAAACTCCGCCATGAACGCGATACACACATAAAGCGCCACCCAGCCCAGGGAGGCCCATTTTTTCTTCATTTCTTTCCTCTTTTCTCATATTCGGCACACGGCCGCCGCTATTTTTCAAAATCAGATGCTCATATCTTTTCTATTTTATCACGAACCCCGCACAGGGTCAATTTTCTAATACAAATTTTTTGATTTTTTTTGGAAAACATGATACTATTATGGAAAGATGCTGGGGCAAAAAACATTTTGACTCCATGAGATGATTTGAAAATACACGGTTTACAAAATACGGGGAGACCGGCGTCTCCCGGAAAGGCGGAATTTATTTTATGAAATTATGGGGCGGACGATTTACCAAGGAGACCAATGAGCTGGTTCACAATTTTAATGCATCTATTTCCTATGATCAGAAATTTTACAAGCAGGACATTCTCGGCAGCATTGCCCATGTGACCATGCTGGAAAAGCAGAACATACTCACCTCCGATGAAAAAGAGGCCATTATCGAGGGACTGCAGGGCATTTTGCGGGATATTGAGAGCGGCGCGCTGCCCATCACGGCGGAGCACGAGGACATTCACAGTTTCGTGGAGGCCAACCTCATCGAGCGCATCGGCGAGCCGGGGAAAAAGCTCCACACCGGGCGGAGCCGCAACGACCAGGTGGCGCTGGACATGAAGCTGTACACCCGGGACGAAATCATTGCCATCAACGACCTTTTAAAAGAACTCATGGTGGTGATTCACCGGATTATGAAGGAAAATATTCACACCTTTATGCCGGGCTTTACCCATCTGCAGAAGGCGCAGCCGGTGACGCTCGCCCACCACTTCGGC
>CANRJU010000170.1 GCA_947631075.1 uncultured Lachnospiraceae bacterium | reverse complement strand
CCCTCACGCTGTCGGGGATGTCCGCCCGGAATTTTACCTTCGAGGGATTTCTGCCCACGGACAAAAAGGAGCGGGAACAGGCGCTTGGCCGTCTGTCGGACACCTTCTGCACGACGATTCTCTACGAGGCGCCTCACCGCCTTGAAAAGACGCTGCAGCTGCTGGCGGAAACCGTGGGGGCGGACCGGCCGGTGGCCGTCTGCAGGGAACTGACCAAAAAGCACGAGAGCGTCCAGCATTTTACCTTGGGGGAGGCGGCAGGCTATTTTCAGGAAAATGAGCCGAGAGGCGAGTTCGTCCTGGTGATCGCGGGGGCCGACCCCGGAGAGCGGGAGCGTCAGAGGCAGAAGGAGTGGCAGGAGATTTCCCTGTCGGAGCATATGAATATGTATACGGCGCGGGGGCTGACCAAAAAGGAGGCCATGACGCAGGTGGCGAAGGCCCGGGGCGTGCCGAAGCGGGAGATTTACGCGGAGCTTCTGCGAGAGGAAGATGGATTGCGGGACGAGAGGAATCTCTGCGAGACGAATCAATGAATAATGACAGGAGGATTTGCTTTTAGAGAAAATTGGAAAAGCGGGATAAAAGGAAAGGCAGGAGTCTAGGGGAACTCCTGCCACACTAAAGGGATATATGATTAAATTAAACCAGCAAGCTTTGCCAATGCCTCAATCGACTGACGGGAAACCATCTTTCCCTCGTACTCGATGAGGTCCGTCTTGGAACCGGTAAAGATATCGACCGGCGCCGACGCTTTTTCTAAGATAATCTTATTGTCCTCTGTATAAATATGCAGCGTCTCTCTCTCGGCGTAGCCAAGAGACTTCCGCAATTCGATGGGAAGGGTAATCCTTCCGAGCTTGTCTAACTGACGAGCGATTCCTGTATCAATCATGGTCATCACTCCTTTTCTCCTGTGTATGGGTCAATCATAACAGTTTTTGGGCGTTTAGTCAATAAAATCAATCTAAAAAAGTATGAAAAAAAGATTTATATATAGAAAATGTTTTTATGAATATAAAAGATTGACATATTTTTCAAGTGACATGATTTTATGACAAATGTCTGATATAACAAGTTCAAGAATAGATACTTTATTTTTCTGAAAAAAAGTGATAGAATGGTGGTAACCAGATTGAAAGGAGAGGGTCGTATGATGAAAAAGAGATTCGGGGCAATGGTGTTAGCGTTTTCCATGGCGCTTGGGCTGGCCGCGACGCCGCAGGCGGGGGCCAAGACGGTGATCTATCCCACAGAGGCGACGGGCGAGCAGGTCGAGGAGAACGAGAAGTGCATTATTGATTACTCCAACACGCAGGACGGTTATGTGATGGTCCAGTATAAAGAGGACACATCCAAGATGATTAAGGTACAGACGACCGCGAACGACGCGGAGGACCGCACCTATACTTATACGCTGCAGCCGCAGAGGTATGAGGTGATTCCGCTGACGGAGGGCGACGGCAGCTACAAGATCACGGTGAACCTCCAGGTGGACGGCAACCGCTATTCGGTCGTGATGTCCAAGACGATTGACGTGGAGCTGGATGACCAGTTCGCGCCGTACATCCGTCCGAACCAGTATGTGAATTACAACGCTTCCACCAAGGTGGTGAAGAAGGCGGCGACGCTCACGAAGAAGTCAAAGACGGATATCGCCAAGGTGAAGAAGATTTATAAGTATGTGATCGGCAATTACAAATATGACACGAAGCTGGCCAAGACGGTCCAGACCGGTTACCTGCCGGATCTGGATAAGGTTTACAAGAAGAAAAAGGGCATCTGCTTTGATTACGCGGCAGTCATGACGGCGATGCTGCGCAGCCAGGGCGTTCCCACAAAGCTCGTGATCGGCTATACGGGCAACGCTTATCACGCCTGGGTCAACGTGTACTCCAAGAAGAAGGGCTGGATCACGGGAGCGATTTATTTTAACGGCAAGAAGTGGAAGCTGATGGATCCGACCTTCGCGTCCACCAGCAAGTCCAGCAAGTCCATCATGAAGTACATCGGCGACGGCCGGAACTATAAGGCAAAATACAGTTATTGACGGGGGAAGCTATGAGTAAAAAGACACTGGGCAACGAGTATATTTCATCCTTCTGCCTGGAGATGTCCTTGCTGATGCACGCGGGCATCGGAACGGAAGATGGTCTGTATCTTCTCAGCGAGGATGAGACAGATAAGAAAAGGAAAAAAATGCTGTCAGACATGGCGGAATTTCTGGCAGAGGGGAACCCGCTCTCCGGCGCGATCCGGGAGAGCGGGCGTTTCCCGGCTTATGTGGGGGACATGATTGAGACCGGTGAGCAGTCCGGGCGTTTGGAGCAGTCCTTCCAGTCTTTGTCCGCGTATTATGACCGGCAGATGCAGTTGAACAACCAGATCCGGAGCGCTCTTTTGTATCCGGCTATTTTGATGATTTTGATGTTAGTGATTATTGTGGTGCTGCTGGTGAAGGTGCTTCCGATCTTTAACCAGGTATATGAGCAGCTGGGCGGCACCATGAGCGGCACGGCTAAGCTGCTGTTGCAGTTCGGTAATATTCTCGGTAACTTTATGCCCGTGCTCTGCGGAGTTCTGGGCGTTATTGTGCTGCTCGCGATTATTTTCGGCAGCAGCAGCGCGGCCAGGGGAGCGGTGGTCCGGTTCTACAAGAAGCTGTTCGGCGGCCGGGGCATTACCAGAAGGATGGGCGAGGCCCGTTTTGCTTCCGCCATGGCGATGGGCATGATGAGCGGCCTCAACACGGAGGAGGCCTTCCGCACGGCTATGATGTTCCAGGACGGCGGCGCCAAGACGAAGAAGCGTTACGAGAAATGCCTGGAGATGCTGGAGCAGGGCGAGCCCATGGCGGACTGCTTTAAACAGAATCAGATTTTGGAGGCGGCGTACTGCCGGATTCTGGATCTGGGAGCCAAGAGCGGTACCTCGGACACGGCGATGGAGGAGATCGCGCGCCGCATGGATGACAATGTCCAGATGGAGCTGGAGCGGAAAGTGGGCCGCATTGAGCCCACGATTGTCGTAATCACATCCCTGCTTGTGGGCGTGATTCTCATCGCGGTCATGCTGCCGCTGATCAATATCATGTCGTCTATCGGGTAGTGAGGAGGCCGGGATATAGTTATGATAAGACGTATATTAGGTTCCAATGCAGTGAAGATGATTCTGCTTTTTGCCGTTCTGGCGCTGGCAGTTTTTTTCCTGTGCAAAGGAGTCGATAAGATGGGAAGCGGGCAGGAGGCCGAGAGCCTCAAGCAGTTAGACTCTTCTATAAGAAAAGCGACGGTTACCTGCTACGCGGCGGAGGGCGTGTACCCCCCGGACATAGATTATTTGAAGGACAATTACGGTGTTCAGATCGATGAGGACCGTTTTACTGTTTTTTATGAAATACAGGGCAGCAACCTCATGCCTAATATCACGGTTATGGAGCGGCAGTGAGCATGCCTGAATGGAGGAAGCTATGGCAAGATTGAAATCTCCCAAACATAATATAGAGAGCGCTTTTGTCATCGTGCTGTTTGCTGTTTTTGCCGTGACGGTGGTGGCTGTGCTGGCGCTGGGCGCCAACGGCTACAAGACATTAGTGGACCGGGACCAGAGAGCCTATAATCAGAGGATTATTACCTCCTATGTGCAGGCGAAGATTCACAATAACGACAGCGAGGGGAGGCTTTCCGTGGGAGGCTTCAGCAGGGCGGATACCCCGGACGGCATAGACACCCTGCACATGTACGAGACGATCGACGGGGACGTCTATGACACGCGCATCTATTATTATAACGATCATATTTATGAATTGTTTACCTTGGCGGATATTCAGCTGGATCCGGAGGCCGGAAACCCCATTATGGAGGCAAAGGGGCTTTCATTTCAGCAGAACGGCAACGTCATTGAGATTACGGCAGTAGACGCGGACGGCACGAAGGGAACGGCCTCCGTGGCGCTCCGGAGCGGAAGCGGGGTGGCGTCATGATCGGATATGAGAGAAGCAAGGCGCCGCTGGCCCTGATGGAGCAGATTATTATGATTCTCGTTTTCGCGCTCGCCTCGGCGGTCTGCCTGCAGGCATTTGTCTACGCGGACAATCTGTCCCGGAAGGGCATGGAAAAGGAGACGGCGCTGAATCTGGCGGGCCAGGTGACGGAATACTGCAAGGATAATCACGGGGATATGGACGCGGTGTGCGGACTGCTCTCCGCTGAAAAGACGGACGATGGGCTGCGGGTGGAGTACCCGGAGGATGAGATGACCGTTCTCGTGACGGTGAGCGAGAGCGATGGATATATGGAAAAAGCAAAGATCACGGTGTTAGACAGCGAGGGCGGAGAGATTTATTCTATGGACGCCGCCTGGCAGGTGACGTCGAAGAAGGAGGGGTGACCAGTGGAAAAAAAGCGTAAAATGTCCTTTACTTCTGTCGGCGGAAGTTCCATTTTGACCATATTCGCGGTGCTGTGTTTTATTGTGTTCGCGCTCTTGTCCCTGTCTACGGCCAAGGCGGACAGGACGCTGGCGGACAAGACGGTGCAGGCCACAGAAAATTATTACAAGGCGGATCTGAAGGCGGAGGAGATTCTGGCGGAGCTGCGCGGGGGCGAGATAAAGGAAGTGAGGCCGGTCTGGTTGCCAGAGCTGGAGGATTACCCCTGGATCAGCAAAGAAGCTGTCGGGGAATTGAATCCGATTTCAGCGACAGCCCTGAAGATTGTGACGAATTCAGGCGCGGAAGTTATTTCAACGGCCGGGAAAGATAGGAGCATTTACTCGTATTCCTGCCCCATTGACGAGAATCAGGAGCTCCAGATCCGGATTCGGCTTACGGGCCCGACGCCTGATGATTATGAAATCGTAGACTGGAAAAAGGCGTATATCGGCGAGTGGACGCCGGATGATTCGATCGAGGTGTTCAGCGGCGTCGAGATTGACGAGTAAGAATAAAAAGGAGCAGCGTGGAAACGCTCTGGAATGGAGGTTCATGTGAAATGACGGGATTGGAAGAGGTTTTGCGGAAAGCGGTAAGTGACGGCGCTTCGGATATTTTTATAATTGCCGGAGGCTTTTTGAGTTATAAGGTGGACGGCGAGATTCGGCCGATGGACGACTCGGTGAAGCTGACGCCCACGGAGACGGCATATTTTATCGACGAGATCTACAGCTATGCCAAGCGCTCCAAGCAGCATTTTCTGGAGAAGGGCGACGACGACTTCTCCTTTGCCGTGGGGAATCTGGCCCGTTTCCGCGTGAACAGCTATTTCCAGAGGGGTTCCCAGGCCACGGTAATCCGCATTGTGGCGTTCAGTATCCCGGATTACGACACTATGGGGATTCCCAAAGATATTGTGGATCTGTCCAAGCTGCAGCACGGCATGATTATCATATCAGGTACGGCGGGCAGCGGCAAGTCCACCACCCAGGCCTGCATCATCGACGCCATCAACGAGAGCAGGGAAGCACATATTATTACACTGGAAGATCCGATTGAGTATTTACATAGAAATAAAAAATCCATTGTCAGCCAGAGGGAGATTGCCATTGACACGGAGAATTACCTGACCGGCCTGCGCGCCTGTCTGCGCCAGGCGCCGGATGTTATTTTGCTCGGTGAGATGCGCGACGCGGAGACGATCCGCACGGCCATGACGGCGGCGGAGACCGGGCATCTGGTCATCGCGACCCTGCACACAAAGGGCGCAGTCAATACCATCGACCGTATCGTGGATTCCTTCCCGGCCGACCAGCAGGATCAGATCAAGATTCAGTTGTCACTTGTGTTAGACTGTATCGTTTCCCAGCAGCTTCTTCCCAAAAAGAGCGGGGGCATGATTCCGGCGGTGGAGATTATGAAAACCGTGCCGGCGATCAGCAATATGATCCGTGACAGCAAGAACTATCAGATTGATAACGTGATTCAGACTTCCGGTAATCTGGGCATGATTTCCATGGATCAGTATATCGCCAATCTGTATCAAAAGGGATTGATTACCGAGGAGACGGCTGTAATGTCCGCCATCAACCCGGATCAGGTGAAGCGGAAGCTGGGAATCCGGTAATTTGGATTGTGTCCGAGGGCGCAGCGGAGTGAATCCCGGCAAGAAAAGCTGCCCGGATGGAGAGAAAAGTGATGAGGGGGCGGAGGGAAAAGCGATGAGGGA